>NZ_WHOV01000014.1:0-60184 GCF_009765395.1 Pseudomonas sp. BAV 4579
CGGCCGGTCGCGAAGGCGACGAACTCCAGGGTTACGTCGATGGCTTCAAGGGCAGCTGGGTGCAGGAAGAGCTGCACGCCAGCCGCAACTTCGGTCCGGCCATGCACAAGTTCGGTCCGCTACTGGGCCCGGCCTTCGCCTTCGTCGAGCACAACCTGCTGGGTGGCGCCCTGCCCTTTACCCTGCACGATCGGCGCATGGACCACACCTGCCTGAAGAAGGCCGACGAGGCACCGCGCATCAGCTATCCCAAGCCTGATGGCAAGCTGAGCTTCGACAAGCTGTCCTCGGTGTTCCTCTCCAACACCAACCACGAGGAAGACCAGCCGGTTCACCTGAAGCTCAGGGATCCCTCGATTCCCATCGCGCAGAACCTGCCGCTGTACGACGAACCCGCCCAGCGCTACTGCCCGGCCGGGGTCTACGAGGTGGTCCGCGATGGTGACGAGCCGCGCTTCCAGATCAATGCCCAGAATTGCGTCCACTGCAAGACCTGCGACATCAAGGACCCGGCGCAGAACATCACCTGGGTAGCGCCGGAAGGCAGCGGGGGTCCCAACTACCCCAACATGTAAGCGTAAAAAAGGGCCCTGCGGGGCCCTTTCGCTATTCAGCGGGGGCGACGGGAAAGAAGCTGCCGCGACTCCAGACGCCAAGCCAGGAACGGCCCTCGTGGGTGCCCTCCTCGACCCTCTCCATCAGCCGATAGAACACCGCCCGATTGAGCCGCGCCTCCAGACCGCCGCGCACTCGGACATAAGGTGCAGGCTGGTCATCCTGTTCTTCGAATCGCAGCGGGTGCTCGGCGCTCGCGGCGACTCGATCCCCGACGTTAGTGACGAAATCCAGGGCCTGCTCCCTACCGCTGCCGCTCCATTCGACATCCACGGCCAGAAAGGGCACATCCTCGACCTGGATGCCCACGCATTCCACCGGCGTCACCAGTACATAGCGCTCGGGATCGCGCCTCAAGATGGTGGAGAACAGCCGGACCATGGCCGGGCGGGTGATGGGCGTGCCCTGGTGATACCAGCTGCCGTCCCGGGCGATGCGCATGTCGATGTCGCCGCAGAACGGCGGGTGCCAGAGCTCCACGGGTGGCAGCTTGCCGTCCTCGGCGGCTGGCAGCTGCGCCAGCAGATTCCGCGTCACGTCAACCTGGGTCACGCCCTTCTCCTCTACCGGGGGCCCAAACCGAGCAGGCGTTGGGCATATTCATTGAGCGCCGGCCCGAGCAAGTCTTCCGGGCGCTCGTCATAGAACGTCAGGAAGCCGCCACGACTGCGGATCCGCGCCGTGTCCACCAGGCGGAAGGTAGCGGTCTCCACCAGCATCATCTGCACGACGCTGCGATCGCGCCCGACCCGGCCGATGTCGTCCTGATCCTCCCATTCCTCCCAGGTGCCGATGCGATCGTCCGCGCCGGCGAAGCGGGTATAGAGCACATAGTGGGCCCCGAGCTGCCGGGCCTTGGCCATGGCCTCGTCGAAACCCTCAGGTTTGTCTGCCCGCCTTACCCGCGGGAAGTATTCCACAAAGCCTTTGAAGGCCTCTTCCGCCACCACGTTCGGGCGGGCATAGGGATGGCCCACGGGCACGAAGGCCCCCTGGGCTATGTAGATGTAGGAGTCGGCCTGCAGCCGAAAGTTGTTCAGCCGCTGGGTCTTGCTGTAGTCGAGCAGCCCCGCGTCGCGCAGGTGGTACTCGACACCGGACGCCATGTCGCTGACGTTCATGCAGCCGCCCAGGCAGGCCAGCAGCACGGAAATGAATAGAAAACGCAGTTTGACCATGAAGAGCAGACCCCTGTCCGGCGCCAAGTTGTCGTCGATACAGGGGCCTTAGCAGCTTTCGCGCCACTTCGAGGCGCAGCCGGTAGATCAGCCGCCGATGATCTTCATGACGGTCACACCCCCTGAGAAGGCCACCTCCTGCTTGTCGCCCAGCGCCTTGACCAGCAGCCGCTGCAGCGCTGGCAATGCCAGGTGACGCGGCTTGTCCAGCAGATCGCCGACATAATGGCGGTTGCTCGACGACAGACAGCCATGCAGCCAGCCGGTGGACGACAGGCGCAGTCGCGAGCAGGTCCGGCAGAAGGGCACGCTTTCGTTGGCGATGACGCCGAAGTGGCCGCCCGACTCGACGCGATAGCGCAGCGCCGTGGAATCCACCGGGGCATCGGCCTGCACATAGGCATGGCGCGACCCTATGATCTCCAGCAATTCGGCCAGGGGTACCAGCTGGTTGTTGAAGGTCGCGGGATTCTTGGCCAGGTGCCCCATGCGCATCAGCTCGATGAATCTCAGCTCGAAGCCCCGCTCCAGGCAGTAGTCCAGCAGCGGCAGCACCTGGTCGAGATTCTGGCCGCGCAGGGGCACCATGTTCAGCTTGATCTTGAGACCGGCGGCCCGCGCCGCGTCCAGTCCGGCCAGCACCGTGGCCAGATCGCCGCCCCGCGCCAGACGCGGAAAGGCTTCGGCATCGAGGGTGTCGAGGGAGACGTTGAGGCGACGGATACCGTGGTCGATGAGGAAATCCAGCTTGCGCAGCAGCAACTGACCGTTGGTGGTCAGGCTGATGTCCTTGAGGCCGAGCTGGGAGACACGGGCGAGAAAGGGTTCCAGCCGCGGCGTGACCAGGGGTTCGCCCCCGGTGATGCGCAGCCGTTCGATACCGGCGGCATCGATGAGGTATTCCACGCCCCGGGCCATGGTTTCGGCACTGAGTTCGTCCTGCGCCGCCACGAGCCGCTTGCCATCGGGCACGCAGTACGTACAGGCATAGTTGCAGGCCGCCGTGAGGCTGATCCGCAAGTTGCGAAACGCCCTACCCTGGCGGTCAACGATCATCTTGGGGGTACTCCAGTGGGACAAGAGAAAAGGGATGGCGCGGCATCCCTTGCCTCTATCGGACCCTAGGATCGGACAGGCGTTTCGACGTCTCGCTTGCGGCGGTTGCCCATGCGCACGCCGATCTCCATGAGGAACTGGAAGAAACCTTCCTGATCCTCCAGCACGTCGCGCCAGAAGGGCGAATGGTAAAGGGCCACGGCCCCGTGCACCAGCGCCCAGGCGGCGCAGTAATGGAAATAGGGCGGTACGTCCTCGAGCTTGCCTTCGTCGATCCGGCCTTCGATCAGACTGGTCAGCCGCTGGAAGTTGGAGGTGCGGATGCTGTGCAGCTGCTCGACCAGCTCGGGCACCTGACGCGTCTTGACCACCTTCTCCTCGAGTCGATCGAACAGGCGATAGCGCTGCGGATCGCTCATGCGGAATTCGAAATAGGCGCGGGAGAGCGCTTCGCGGTCGCGGGCGACGTTGTCCGACTGGAACAGCTCGGCCAGGTCCCGCTCGTAATCCAGCATCAGCCGCAGATAGATCTCGGCCTTGGAATTGAAGTGCTTGTAGATGGTGCCTTTGCCGATACCGACCGCCTCGGCGATCATCTCGACGGTGACGCTGTCTTCTCCTTCGGAGAGAAACAGCTGCAGGGCGGTATCGAGGATTTCCTGTTCGCGGCGACGGAACTCGCGGACTTTGCGGGATTCTTTCTGCATGGCAGCCCACTTGTTGTTTTGAAAAGGGATAGGGCCTTCGAATCGCCAGTCACCCCTCGGCATACCGGCACTTCGTCACACCTTGGGCGAGCTGCACCGAAAGCATCGGTGAACCGCGCGGGCGCGCCCCTTATTATGCCCCATCACACCCAGATTGTACGGATCGAGTCAATGTCTTCCTGGAAGCACGAATTCCCTCAGGCCTACGCCATGAGATACCTCAACCACGCGGCCGTGGCCCCGTGGCCCAAGCGCGCCGCGCAGGCCGTCACCGAATTCGCCGCCGAAAACTGCCAATACGGTGCGCGCAACTATCCGACCTGGCTGGTCATGGAGCAGCGCCTGCGCGATCGCCTGACCCGCCTGCTCAATGCGCCGTCCAGCAGCGACATCGCCCTGGTGAAGAACACCTCGGAAGCGCTCTCCTTCGTCGCCTTCGGCCTGGATTGGCAGAGTGGCGACCAGGTGGTGATCAGCGACGAGGAGTTCCCCTCCAACCGGGTGGTCTGGGAAGCCCTGGCCCGCTTCGGCGTCGAGGTGGTGGAAGTCAGCCTGGGTGACACCCCCGAGGCCAATCTGCTGGCCGCCTGCGGCCCGCGCACCCGACTCATGGCCATCAGCGCCGTGCAGTACGCCAGCGGCCTGCGCCTGGACCTGCCCCAGCTGGGCCAGGGCTGCGACGCCAAGGGCGTGCTGCTGTGCGTCGATGCCATCCAGCAACTGGGCGCCCTGCCCTTCGATGCCCAGGCCTGCAACTGCGCCTTCGCCATGGCCGACGGCCACAAGTGGATGCTCGGCCCGGAAGGCCTGGGGGTCTTCTATTGCCGCGCCGATCTGCGCGAGCAACTGAAGCTGCACGAGTATGGCTGGCACATGCTGGACAACGCCGGTGACTACAGCCAGCGCGAATGGCAACCGGCCAGGACGGCGATGCGCTTCGAGTGCGGCAGCCCCAACATGCTCGGTGCGGTGGCCCTGGAGGCGAGTCTGTCGCTACTGGAGGATGCCGGCATGGAACAGGTGGGCAAGGACCTGCTGGCGCGGATCGAGCTGCTCGACAGCCATATCCGCCGCCTGCCCGGTGCCGTCCTGCATTCGCCGGCCAACGTCGAGCGGCGCTCGGGCATCCTCACCTTCTCGCTCGAAGGCTGGGACAACCGCCAACTGTTCGAACGTCTCAAGACCGCCGACGTGGTCTGCGCCCAGCGGGGTCCGGGCATCCGCCTGTCGCCACACTTCTATACCAGCGAGCACGTACTGGAACAGACGCTGGATCTGGTCGGGGCGCTGGCGCGCTTCTGACGGCCTGAAAGGCCCGGGATAGCCAGTGTCGGGGCAGCGCTATTCCAAAACTGTTTAAAAAACGTCCAATCCCGACTGGACCTTTCTCCGAGCTGACCAATACTCAAGTGACTGGCCGCGTCGACCCCCGCGGCGCGGGCCAGGGAGGCGGCTCTCCATCCAGGCGAACCGCTGGTCCGGCCCGGGTATCCTTGGATACCCGGGCCATTTTTTTGCCTAGAGGGTGGCGCGGGGGAACAGCTGCCGGAAGTTGGCTGTGGTCTGCTCGGCCAGGGTCTCCAGACTGACGCCTCGCACGTCGGCCAGGCACTGGGCGACCTCGACCACGAATTGCGGCAGATTGGCCTTGCCGCGGTGGGGCACCGGTGCCAGATAGGGCGAATCGGTTTCCACCAGCAGGCGATCGGCCGGCACCTGGCGTGCGACGTCGCGCAGGTCGGCGGCATTGCGAAAGGTCAGGATGCCGGAAAAGGAGATGTAGAAGCCCAGATCAAGGGCAGCTTTGGCCGTCGCCCAATCCTCGGTGAAGCAGTGCAGCACCCCGGCGCCTGGCAGGTCGGCGGTGCCCAGCATGGCCAGGGTGTCGGCCCGCGCCTCGCGGGTATGGATCACCAGGGGCAGCGCCGTGCGGCGGGCCGCCTCCAGGTGCAGGGCGAAGGACCGCTGCTGGATCTCGGCGGTGTCCGGCTGATAGTGATAGTCCAGCCCGGTCTCGCCGATGGCGGCGACGCGGGGATGGGCCAGCCGCGCGAGCAGCCAGTCGAGATCGATGGCACTGCCCTGGGCTGCATCCAGCGGATGGATACCCACGGCGCAGTGGACGTCGGCATAGCGTTCGGCCAGGGCCTGCACCGTGGGGGCATTGCCGGCATCGACGCCGATGCAGAGGAACTGGCTGACGCCCCGGGCGCGCGCGGCATCCAGCGCTGCGTCCAGGGAGCCGTCGTGAAGGGAAAGATCGAGTCGATCCAGGTGACAGTGGGAGTCGACGAAGTGCACGAGAAATAGCCTTGAATCAGCAGCGACACCCCGCCCCAGCGGGACGGCGCGGGCATCACATGGTATGGGTGGGACGGTCCGACTTCAGCGAGCCGGCCAGATAGGTTTCGATCTTGTTGCGCGCGGTATTGTCGCCTTCGTTGAACTGCACGCCGACCCCGGCGGCTCTATTGCCCTGGGCGCCCTTGGGGGTGATCCAGACCACCTTGCCGGCGACCGGGATCTTGTCCGGCTCGTCCATCAGGTTGAGCAGCATGAAGACCTCGTCGCCGAGCTTGTAGGTCTTGCCCGTCGGAATGAACAGGCCACCATTGCGGATGAAGGGCATGTAGGCGGCATAGAGCACCGACTTGTCCTTGATGGTAAGGGACAGAATGCCATTACGGGGGCCCAGGTTCTGCGTCAAACTCATGAGATTCTCTCAAGACAGGCAAGACGAACGCGCGGATCGCTAGCGTCCGGGCACCAGGCCGGCCCAGCGGATCAACAGCGATTCCAGCAACAATACGCGGTTGAGGTTGGCTTTGCCCAGCACCTTCTGCCGCTCGGCATGCAGCCATTCCTGCAGGGTCAGCACCGCCTGCGGCGCGCTCTTCTCGGCCAGATAACCCAGCACCTTGGCCATGTCCGGTGCGGCTTCGGCATCGGCGCCACCCCACTGCTGGCGCAGGACGCCATGGGTCCACTCGCAGAACCAGTCGAGCAACAGCGGCAGCGGCACGGCGTTCCAGCTCTCGGCCAGCTGACTGGGCCCCGCCTGGCGCTTGAGCAGGCGCTTCACCCCCTCCACCACCAGGGCCCGGCGGGCGAGCACGTCCTCGCCATGCAGGCGCAGGGCCGCCAGCGGCGAGCCGCCGGCCAGCACCAGCAACTGGATGCGGATCTCTTCCTCGAGCTCCGGCAGGCGCTCGCCCAGCCAGGCGAGACTCTCGGCGCGCGAGGGCACCGGACAGGCCTGCTGCACGCAGCGGCTGCGCACAGTGGGCAGCAGGCGACTCGGCTGATGGCTCACCAGCAGCAGCACGGTAGCGCCCGAGGGCTCTTCCAGACTCTTGAGCAGGGCGTTGGCGGCATTGAGGTTCATCGCCTCGACCGGCTCCAGCAGGATCAGCTTGCGCCCGCCCAGCTGGGCGGTCTGGGTAACGAAGTCCACCAGCCCGCGGATCTGATCGACGCGGATGGGCTTCTCGGCCTCTTCCGGCTGGATCACGCAGTAATCGGGATGGGTCCCGGCCCTGAGCAGCGAACAGGCCTTGCACTGGCCGCAGGCGGCATCGCCCTGGGGCGCCTGGCACAGCAGCAGGGCAGCCAGGCGTTCGGCCAGGTCACGCTTGCCGATGCCGCGCGGGCCATGCAGCAGATAGGCATGGGGATGCTGCCGCCGGGGCGAGATCCGCGCCCAGAGGTCCTGCTGCCAGGGATAGACGTCAGCCACCAAACGTTGACTCCAGGGTGGCGACCAGGGCGCGCAGATCCGTCTGCACCTCGGCGAGACTGCGCGAGGCATCGATCAGACGATAGCGCGCCGGCACGGCCCGGGCGCGATCCAGATAGGTCTGGCGCACCGCCTCGAAGAAGGCGCGCTGCTCCTGCTCGAATCTGTCCAGGGCACCACGGCGGGCGGCACGGGCCAGGCCGATGTCCACCGGCAGGTCGAACACCAGGGTCAGATCGGGTTGCAGATCGCCCAGCACGAAGGCTTCCAGGGTTGCGATGCGCTCGACGGGTACGCCGCGGCCGCCGCCCTGGTAGGCATAGGTCGCATCGACGAAGCGATCGCAGAGCACCAGGGCCCCGCGCGCCAGGGCGGGCCGGATGACCTGGGCCAGGTGCTGGGCGCGGGCGGCAAACATCAGCAGCAACTCGGTATCCACGGCCATGGGCTCGGCCGCCGGCGCCAGCAGGATCTCGCGGATACGCTCGGCCAGCGGCGTGCCACCCGGCTCGCGGGTCAGCACCACCTCACGCCCGCTGGCGCCAAGAAGTTCGGCGAGATAGTCGCGGTTGGTGCTCTTGCCCGCGCCCTCGGGGCCTTCGAGGGTTATGAAAAGGCCGTTTGCCGTCATGGGGTTTCCTTGGTTTCGGGCGTCTGCGGAGCGGGACTGGAGCGATAGTCGGAGCGCCGCTTGAGCTGGAAGTCGCGGACCGCCTGGTTGTGCGCTTCCAGGTCCTTGGAGAAGACATGGCTGCCATCACCACGGGCGACGAAATACAGGCTGTCGCCGTCCTTGGGATGCAGCGCCGCATGGATGGCCTCGCGACCGGGCATGGCAATCGGCGTGGGGGGGAGCCCCGCGTTGAGATAGGTGTTGTAGGGCGAGGGCTCGCGCAGATCGGCGCGGGTGATCCGGCCGTTGTAGCGCTCGCCCATGCCGTAGATCACCGTGGGATCGGTCTGCAGCAGCATGCCGGCCGCCAGGCGCCGGACAAAGACCCCGGCGATCTCGTCGCGTTCTTCGGGGACGCCCGTTTCCTTTTCCACCAGCGAGGCCATGATCAGCGCCTGGTAGGCGTCCTTGTAGGGCACCGCGGGATCCCGCGCCTGCCATTCCTGATCGAGCACGGCCTGCAGGCGCTGGTTGGCCTGGCGCAACAGCTCGGATTCGCGCTGGCCCTTCACATAGCGATAGGTATCGGGAAAGAAACGTCCCTCGGGGTGCTGGCCGTCCAGCCCCAGGCGTTTCATCAGGGCCGCATCGTCCAGCTCGGCGGTGTCGTGCTCGAGCTTGGGCTGGCGCGCCAGGGCAGCGCGGACCTGGTGGATATTCCAGCCTTCCACCAGGGTAAGGCCGTATTGCACCACCTCGCCCTTGCGCCAGAGGCTGAACAATTGCTCCACCGTCATGCCCGGGGTCAGGCGGTATTCGCCACTGTGCAGCGTCTGCCCGGCCAGATTGAAGCGCCAATACAGGCGCAGCCAGAAGGCGCCATCGAGTACGCCCTGCTCTTCCAGGCGCAGCAGACTGCCGCCCGGGGTCCCGCCCTTGGGGATCTCGATCAGTTGCTCGCCATCGACTTTCAACGGCTGAATCAGTGCCTGGTGCTGGCGCCAACCGGCCAGGACCAGCAGCAGGCCACCGGCGGCCAAGACCGCCGTAAGCAGAGCTCTCGCCTTGCGCATCGGCTATTCCAGAATCTCGTTTATCGAACCTTGCAGTTTACGGGTCACCGGCCCCACGGACCAGTTCGCGGCTGCGTACCGGCGCACGGGCCAGATACCGTATTGGCTGTTGCAGAGGAAAACTTCGTCGGCACCGAGCAGCTCGTCCAGCGCCAGTGGCCGGACCTCGCTCCGGATGCCTGCCTGGGCAGCGAGGTCGAGCAACAGACCGCGCAGCACGCCGGCCACGCCACAATGATCGAGCGCGGGGGTCTGCAGCCGCCCCGCGCAGACCAGGAACAGATTGCTGAACACCCCTTCGATCGGCCGGCCGTCCTGATCCAGCATCAGGCCTTCGGCATAGTCGGTAATGGTCCATTCCCCACGCGCCAGGACCTGTTCGAGTCGATTCAGGTGCTTGAGCCCGGCCAGCAACGGCTGGGTAGCCAGACGCGTCGTGCAGGGATAGAGGGCGATGCCCTCGGTCGCGTGAGCCGGTGGATAGGCCGCCGTGGGCGAGCCCAGCAGCAGGCGCCGGACCTCTGGTTCGGCCGGCGGGGCGTAACCGCGCAGGCCTTCGCCGCGGGTGAGCAGCAGCTTGGCCACGCCCTCCCCCAGCAGCGCCGCATAGGCGCGGATCTCGGCGTCCAGCTGGGCGATGTCGCAGGGAATACGCAGCCGCTGGCAACCGGTGGCCAGCCGCTGCAGATGACGCTCGAGCAGACGCGGCTGGCCCCGGCGTACCGCGATGGTCTCGAACAGCCCATCGCCATAGGCCAGACCCCGATCGCGTTGCAGACCAGGCTCCAGCGGTTGGCCGTTGAGCCAGTCCTGGATCAAGCGTCGAAGCGCCGGAACACCAGACTGCCGTTGGTGCCACCAAAGCCGAACGAATTGGACAGCGCCACTTCGATGGGCCGCTGCCGTGCCTCGTGGGGCACGAAGTCCAGATCGCAGCCGTCGCTGGGATTGTCCAGATTGATGGTGGGCGGCGCCACCTGGTCGCGCAGGGCGAGCACCGTGAAGATGGCTTCCACCGCACCGGCGGCGCCCAGCAAATGACCGGTCATGGACTTGGTAGAGCTCACGCTCAGGCGCTTGGCCTGCTCGCCGAACACCTGCTTCAAGGCCGCCACTTCGGCCAGGTCGCCGGCCGGCGTGGAGGTGCCATGGGCGTTGACGTAGTCGACCGCTTCCGGCGCGATACCGGCATCCTTGAGCGTCGCTCTCATGCAGCGAGCAGCACCCGCGCCATCTTCCGGCGGGGCGGTCATGTGGAAGGCGTCCGCGCTCATGCCGAAGCCGATCAGCTCGGCATAGATGCGGGCGCCCCGCGCCTTGGCGTGCTCGTAGTCTTCCAGCACCAGGGCGCCGGCACCGTCGGACAGCACGAAGCCATCGCGATCACGATCCCAGGGACGGCTGGCGCGGGTCGGATCGTCATTGCGGGTCGACAGGGCACGCGCCGCGCCGAAGCCACCCAGACCCAGCCCCGAGGTCGCCATCTCCGAACCGCCGGCGACCATGACGTCGGCTTCGCCATAGGCGATGTTGCGCGCCGCCATGCCGATGCAGTGCGTCGCCGTGGTACAGGCAGTGGCGATGGCGTAATTGGGGCCCTGCAGACCCAAGTGGATCGACAGGAAGCCGGACACCATGTTGATGATGGAGCCCGGTACGAAAAAGGGGGAAATACGGCGGGGACCCTGGGCGAGCAGCGACTGGCAATTCGCCTCGATATTGGTCAGTCCGCCGATGCCGGAACCCATGGCGACACCCATGCGCTCGCGATTGCCATCGTTGACCTCGAGACCGCTGTCACGCATGGCCTGGAAGCTGGCGGCGAGACCGTATTGGATGAACAGATCCAGCTTGCGGGCTTCCTTCGCGGACAGATACTGCTCCACGTCGAATCCCCTGACCGATCCGCCGATCCGCGTGCTGAAGGCAGAGACGTCCATATGCTCGATCGGCGCGATACCGCTGCGACCGGCCAGGATGCCTTCCCAGCTGCTCGCCACATCGGCGCCAAGCGGCGATACCATGCCCATACCCGTGATCACGACACGTCTACGCGACACACCCAACTCCTCTTGTCCTTCCGGGGCGGCCACCCCTCTTAAAAACAGCCGATTGCATCGATCTTGACCTTGGACCTAAAGAAAAGCCGCACGCCCTACAGGACGTGCGGCTTCTTTTGTCCGAAACTGGCGGCTACTTATTGCTGGTGAGCAACGATGTAGTCGATAGCTTCCTGGACGGTGGTGATCTTCTCAGCCTGCTCGTCCGGGATTTCGGTCTCGAATTCCTCTTCCAGAGCCATCACCAGTTCGACGGTGTCAAGGGAGTCGGCGCCCAGATCCTCGACGAAGGAAGCGCTGTTGGTAACTTCCTCTTCCTTCACGCCGAGCTGCTCAGCGACGATCTTCTTAACGCGTTCTTCGATGGTGCTCATACCGTGTTCTCACTCCTAAAGGAAAAATCCGCACAACGGATTGCGCGTAAGTGTATAGAAAGGGATTTCCGTATTTCAAGCTGACGCGACATCAAGACGTATGCGCGGCCATTGCTGGTCCGACAGTTTACCAGCTTAGCGCAATAGCCGCGCGGGGGGTAACGTCGGTCAGCTCATGTACATTCCGCCATTCACGGGGATCGTGGCGCCGGTCACATAGGCCGCGCCCTCGCCCGCCAGGAAGCCGACCACCTTGGCGATCTCGTCGGCCTGACCGAGGCGGCCGGCCGGGATCTGGGTCAGCAGCGCGGTGCGCTGGGCTTCGGGCAGCTCACGGGTCATATCGGTGTCGATGAACCCCGGGGCCACGGCATTGACGGTGATGTTGCGCGAACCCACCTCGCGGGCCAGCGCCCGGGTAAAGCCCTCGAGACCGGCCTTGGCGGCGGCATAGTTGGCCTGACCGGCATTACCCATGGCGCCGACCACCGAGCCGATGCTGATGATACGACCCCAGCGCCCCTTGGTCATGCCCTTGAGCACGGCCTTGGAGAGCCGGAACAGGCTGTTGAGGTTAGTATCGATCACGTCGAACCACTCATCGTCCTTCATCCGCAGCATCAGGTTGTCGCGGGTGATACCAGCGTTGTTGACCAGGATCGACGGCGCGCCGAATTGCGTCTGGACCTGCTCGAGGGCAGTCGCGACGGAGGCGCTGTCGGACACGTTGAGCACCAGACCGGTACCTTCGATGCCATTGGCCTTGAGCGACTCGGCGATGCGCTGGGCGCCCGCCTCGCTGGTCGCGGTGCCGATTACGGTGGCGCCGAGCCGACCCAGTTCCTGGGCGATGGCTTGACCGATACCACGCGTGGCGCCCGTGACCAGGGCGACCTTACCTTGCAGACTCATCTCGTTTTCCTCGATTCAAAAAGCCGCGCGCGCGGCGGCGAAGGCGTCGGGGGTGTCCAGGGCCAGTGTTTCCACGCCCTTGACGCATCTCTTGTTCAGACCGGCCAGGACCTTGCCGGGGCCGCACTCCACCAGGTGGGTGACACCCTGGGCAGCCAGGTACTGCACGGACTCGACCCAGCGCACCGGACTGTACAGCTGGGCCAGCAGATCCTGCTGGAGGCTGGCCAGATCGGTGTTGACGCCGGCATTGACGTTTTGTACTACCGGAATCTCGGGCTGGCTCCAGGTGCAGCCACGCACGTCCTTGGCGAAGCGCTCGGCCGCCGGACGCATCAGCTCGCAGTGGGAGGGCACGCTGACCGGCAGGGCCACGGCGCGCTTGGCACCCAGGGCCTTGCAGGCCTCGATGGCGCGCTCTACCGCAGCGGCGGCACCGGCGATCACCACCTGCCCCGGAGCGTTGAAGTTGACCGCACTCACCACTTCACCCCGGGCGGCTTCGGCACAGGCGGCCAGCACCTGGGCGTCTTCCAGACCCAGGATGGCGGCCATGCCACCCTGCCCGGCGGGGACGGCTTCCTGCATCAGCTCACCGCGGCGCGCCACCAAGCGTACCGCCTCGGCGAACGGCAGACTGCCTGCGGCGACCAGCGCCGAATATTCGCCCAGGCTGTGACCGGCGACATAGGCCGGCCTGGCGCCGCCTTCGGCCAGCCACAGACGCCACAGCGCGATGGAGGCGGTCAGGATGGCGGGCTGGGTACGGTGGGTCTGATTGAGCGACCCCTGCGGGCCCTGCTGGGTCAGCGCCCAGAGGTCATAGCCGAGGACAGCGGACGCTTCGGCGAAGGTTTCGCCGATCAGCGCGTGGTGCGTGGCCAGCTCACCCAGCATGCCCAGGGCCTGGGAACCCTGACCGGGAAAGACGAAAGCGAGAGAGGCGGACATAGGCAGGTCTCTTGTAGGTCCATTGCCGGCGAAACCGTGGTTCCGCCACTGACAGACTGAGATGTCGGTGTCGACCGGTCGGTCACACCGCTTTCAGAACCGCCAAGTTTAACCGGATCCGTCCGGGGAGATCAGTCTCCACATCGCGCAGGGCCCGCTCGATGGCCTGAACGAGACCGACTTCGCCTGCCGCGCCATGGCTTTTCACCACCACCGCATTCAGGCCGAGAAAGCTCGCGCCATTGCGCAACTCCGGATCCCAGTGACGGAAACGTCGGGCCAGCCAGGGCTGCAGCAACTGACGCTCAAGCCAGGAGGCCGTGCCGCTGCGCTCAACCAACAGGCGTAGCAGCGCCTCTCCGGACTTGAGCACGGCATTGCCGGTGAAGCCATCGCAGACCACCACATCCGCCACCGCGGCATAGAGATCACTGCCCTCGACGAAGCCGATGAAGTTGAAGGCCTGACTCTGGGCGAGGCGCCGTGCGGCGTCCTGGATCACCGGCGTGCCCTTGCCCGGTTCACGACCGACATTGAGCAGCGCGACCCTTGGCCGCGCCAGGCCCCGGGCCTGGGCCGCACCTGCCCCCAGATAGGCGAATTGCACTAGCTGTTCGGCGGTGGTGTCGAGATTGGCGCCAAGATCCAGCAGCAGCGTCTGATGCCTGCCCTGCCCGGGCAGTGCCGACATCATCGCCGGGCGATCGATGCCCGGCAGCGTCCCGAGCAGCAGGCGCGCCAGCGCCATCCAGGCCCCGGTATTGCCGGCGCTCAGGCAGCCCTGGGCGCGGCCTTGCTGCACCGCTTCGAGCGCGGCGTGCATGGACGTACGGGTGCGACTGCGCACCACACTGGCGGGTCGCTCATCGGGCCCGACGAGGCCATCGACGTATTCGAACTGCAGGCGAGCGGCAAGAGAGGCAGGCGGTGACCAGGCCGACAGGGCGTCGCGCTGACCACAGAGAAGGAGGTGTAAGGCGGGGAAACGCTCGAGAGCGTCGAATGAAGCAGGAACAATGCAGCGGGGACCGAAGTCCCCGCCCATTGCATCGATCGCGATGACGATTTCGATCGAGGATTACTCGTCGGAACCTTTGTCGATCACTTTGCGACCGCGGTAGAAACCGTCGGGCGACACGTGGTGGCGCAGGTGAACTTCACCAGTGCTCTTTTCCACGGACAGAGCGTTCGCTTCGAGGGCGTCGTGCGAACGACGCATATCGCGAGCGGAACGGGATTTTTTGTTCTGCTGAACAGCCATGATTTAACTCCTAAACGTTTGGGTCACGCTTCAACTGCGCAAGTACACTGAACGGGTTGGGTCGCTTTTCCTCGTCCGCCGGCTCTTCGGGCGCCTCGAAACCTTCCGGATGCTGGCAAGCACCTTCTGGATGCACGGGAATGATCGGCAGCGCGAGCAGCAGCTCTTCTTCGATCAGACTATGCAGATCCAGGGGCTCTTCACCAACCTCCAGGGCATCGTAACCCTGTGGCAAGGCATCGGCCGACTTCCCTTCCCAGAGCACGGCGAAATCGAATTCGCTGCTAATGGGAAGCACTGCCGGCTCCAGACAACGCTGGCAAATCATCTCGACCCTGGTATCCAGGACACCATGGATAACGAATTGCTTTTGTTGATCACGCCCGAAGTCGAGGACGACGGCAACCGCGCCTTCGGACTTCACGAGCTGCTCGCCGACACGCCGCATGTTCGCGAGAGGCAGCTCATCCTTGAGGGTTACGCCGCGATCCGCCAATTTGCGAGGATCGACCTGAGGTGGAATTGGCCCATTCAACATAAGCGCGCCATTATAGGGACGGCCTTACGGCTGTCAAAGGAAATTAACCCCGAAGCGACTCCGACCGACCTTTGGTCGACCTCGCCCGAGAACAAACTGATGCCTCTCATTCTACTCGCTTCCAGCTCGCCTTACCGCCGCCAATTGCTGGAAAGGCTGCAGCTGCCCTTCGTCCACCAGTCGCCGGACATCGACGAGACGCCGCTACCCGGCGAAAGCCCGCGGGCACTGGTGGAGCGCCTGGCCCGCGCCAAGGCCGCCGCCCTGGCCGATCAGCGGGAGCCGACACTTATCATCGGCTCGGATCAGGCGACCGCCATCGACGGCGAGATTCTTGGCAAGCCCCTGACGCATGACCGCGCCCACCAGCAGCTGGCCCGGGCCAGCGGTCGCACCCTGGTGTTCCATACCGGCCTGGCCGTACTGGACAGCCGCAGTGGCGAGTGCCGCAGCGAGGTGGTGGATTTCCAGGTGCGCTTTCGCCCGCTGGATGCTGCGACCATCGACCGCTATCTGCGGGCGGAGCAACCCTATGACTGCGCTGGCAGCTTCAAGGCCGAAGGCCTAGGCATCGCCCTGTTCGAAGCCATGCAGGGAGAGGATCCGACCAGCCTGATCGGCCTCCCGCTGATCCGCCTGGCCGCATTGCTGCGCCAGGCAGGACTGCAGGTGCCCTAGGCCACCTGCAGCGGGCACCAGCTAACGCAGCACCGGACCCTGCCAGCCCATATAGAGGGCCAGACGCTCGGCGACGCTGGCACCTAGCCGCTTGGCGAAGCGATCAAAGGGCGAGTCCTCCTGGGTAAAGTCCACCAGGCGCTCCTCCTTGACCACATCCCGTGCCACATAGCTGGTGCTGCCGAGGCCATCGATCAGCCCCAGGGAAAGCGCCTGCTCGCCGGACCAGACCAGTCCCGAGAACAACTCGGGATGACCCTCGACCTTGAGTCGATCGCCGCGGCCTTTCTTGACGCTGTCGATGAACTGCTGATGGGTGGTATCCAGCACCTGCTGCCAGAAGCGGGTTTCCTCGGGCTTCTGCGGCTGGAAGGGATCCAGGAAGGCCTTGTGTTCGCCGGAGGTATAGACGCGGCGTTCCACGCCCAGCTTTTCCATGGTGCCGACGAACCCGAAGGAAGCCGCGGTCACGCCGATGGAGCCGACCAGACTGGCCTTGTCGGCATAGATGGCATCGGCGGCACTGGCCACATAGTAGGCGCCCGAGGCACCCAGGTCGGTGATTACCGCGTACAGCTTGATGTCCGGATGCAGGCCGCGCAGGCGCTTGATCTCGTCATAGATGTAGCCGGATTGCACCGGACTGCCGCCGGGGCTGTTTATACGCAGCACCACACCGCGGGTGTTGCTGTCGTCAAAGGCCTTGCGCAGCGCCGTCACGACATTGTCGGCACTGGCCTTCTCGTCGTCGGCGATCACGCCCTTGAGTTCGATGAGCGCGGTATGGGCGCCGGACTCGGTCACCCCGCCCTTCTTGCCCAGCGACAGCAGGGGCGTGAACAGCACCAGCATGACAATCAGATAGGCGAAGGTCAGCAGCTTGAAAAAGATGCCCCAGCGCCGCGCTCGCCTTTGCTCGCGCACGCTGGCGAGCATGGTCTTCTCGATCAGGGCCCAGGTCTTGTCGTCCGCCGGACGCGTACGTCCGCTGTCTTCCTTCCACTCGTCAGCCATGCCCGCTATCACTCCTGCACACAACATTGTCACCCAGCCATAGCGCCAGGTCCGCGAAAGCTTCGATCACCAGGCGCGGCCCGAAATCCCTGAGGACCTCGGCCGGCTGGGCGCCATAGGCGACCCCGATCGCCGCGACCCCGGCACGTCGCGCCATTTCCAGGTCGAAGACGGCATCCCCAATCAGCAGGGCACGCTCCGGCGCCACGCCGCAGTGGGCGAGAATTTCCTGCACCATCTGCGGATCGGGCTTGCCGGCGGCCTCGTCGGCGCAGCGGGTGATGTCGAAGAAATCGCTCAGGCCATGCTGCTGCAGCGAACGGGCCAGGCCGCGACGGCTCTTGCCCGTCGCCACGGCCAGCTGATAACCCTGGGCGCGAAAACGCTGCAGCCCGCTCAGCACATCGGGAAACAGCGGCGAGGCCGCCTGCTCGCGACGGACGAATTCGGCGCTGTAGGCATCGCGAAAGCCCTCGATCTGCGCCGGGGTCACCAGCTGCGGATAGAGGGTCTGGATCGCCGCGACCAGCTCCAGGCCGATGATGCCCTTGATGGCCACGTCGCTGCGCGGCGGCAACCCCAACTGCTCGGCCGCCACGTGCATGACCTCGACGATCCGGCCGATGGAATCCGCCAGGGTGCCGTCCCAGTCGAAGATCAGCAGCTGGTAGTCAGGCATCCAGACGCTCCAGCGTCTGACTCCAGGTGCTGTCGACCGGCGCTTCCAGGCGCAGCTCACCGCCTTCGGGCAAGGGGATCACCAGACTCGCGGAGTGCAGGAACAGTCGCTTGCCACCGAGCTCGCGGATCTCCTGGGAAAAGGCTTCGTCGCCGTACTTGGGATCGCCGGCGATGGCGTGCCCCGCATGGCGCGCGTGGACGCGGATCTGATGGGTCCGCCCCGTCACCGGCCGCGCCTCGACCAGGGTGGCGAATTCGCCATAGCGCCGCAGCACCCGGAATTCCGTGAGTGCCTCCTTGCCCTCGTCGTTGACCTCGACCATGCGCTCGCCGGACCTGAGGGTGTTCTTCAGCAGTGGCGCGCTGATCTTCTTCTTGGCCGCCGGCCAATGGCCGCGCACCAGGGCGTGATAACGCTTGTCCACGCCGTCGCCGCGCAAGGCTTCGTGCAGGAAGCGCAGCATGCTGCGCTTCTTGGCGATCATCAGCAGGCCCGAGGTATCCCGATCGAGACGATGGACCAGCTCGATGTCGCGGGCGTCGGGACGCAGCTGGCGAAAGACCTCGATGACCCCGCCGGACAGGCCACTGCCACCGTGCACGGCGATGCCGGCCGGCTTGTTGATGACGATGAGGGTCTTGTCCTCGTGGACGATGGAATCCTCCAGGCGCTCAAGCAGGCCCTTGGCCAGGGGCGCCGGCTCGTCGGGCTCGGACAGGCGCAGTGGCGGTACGCGGATCTGGTCGCCGGCCTGCAGGCGATAGTCGGGCTTGATGCGCCCCTTGTTCACCCGTACTTCGCCCTTGCGCAGGATGCGATAGATGAGGGTCTTGGGCGCACCCTTGAGCTGGGTACGCAGGAAGTTGTCGATACGCTGGCCGGCATAGTCGGCGGGCACATCGAGCAGTTGAACGCCGGTGCTGGGAGAAGGAGGCTTAGTCATCGGCAGATGATAGCAATTTTCCCTTATTTGAAGCACTTAAAGCTTGCTGCTATAGTCCGGAGGCGGTTATCAGTCCTGTCTGGATGGCACCGCTCGCGAGGCCGTAGATTCCGCCCGCGAATAATAGGCTGCAAATGCAATAGTCACTGGACGTCTGGCCGTCCAGCAGACCGCCGACTCTGCCCAAGGGGGTGAGTGGCGAGCTGCGATCCGCCTGGTAACCAAGGCAGCGGCACCCAGGGTGTCAGCTGTAAAACGACAACCGCTCCGGACCTTGCGGGCGGCACCAGATTCCTGAAGATTGTGTGCAGGATGGAGATGCACAACCAGCGTATCGCGTAGCCTGACAGTACGCCTGCAGCCCGCTTCGCGCCCAGCTTCGGCCAAGGTGACGATCGCAGGTGGAAGCCTCAAGGCCAACGGCCGATGCTCCAACCGCGACACCTGACACGAATCCCGCGACGACCCGGCTGCCTGAGCCTTTCGGCTGTCACGCCCGCACCATGCCTGGTTGATTCCTCCTCTTGTGGAGCTGCAACGGCAGTCGCTCAAGCGCCTGCAGGAGACGTAGTCGCGGCACGCCCCCGGGCCTGCTGCTGGACACGAAGGCCGGCTTGGACCGGCTTCGATACGACCCCGTGCACCCTTCTCCTGAATCCTGTTGCTACCACGCGGGCCGAGAGCCTGGAACGTAGTGGTATTACATGAAAAGAATGCTCATCAACGCGACCCAGCCCGAGGAATTGCGGGTTGCCCTGGTCGACGGTCAACGTCTGTTCGATCTGGACATCGAGTCCGGAGCCCGCGAACAGAAAAAGGCCAACATCTACAAAGGCCGCATCACCCGCATCGAGCCCAGCCTGGAAGCCGCCTTCGTCGACTTCGGCGCTGACCGCCACGGCTTCCTCCCGCTGAAGGAAATCTCCCGGGAATACTTCAAGAAGAACCCGGAAGGCCGCGTCAACATCAAGGAAGTGCTCTCCGAAGGCCAGGAAGTAGTCGTCCAGGTCGAAAAGGAAGAGCGCGGCAACAAGGGCGCCGCCCTGACCACCTTCATCAGCCTCGCCGGTCGCTACCTGGTGCTGATGCCCAACAATCCCCGCGCGGGCGGCATCTCGCGTCGCATCGAGGGTGAAGAGCGCAACGAACTGCGCGAAGCCCTGAACGGCCTGAACGCCCCGGGTGACATGGGTCTGATCGTGCGCACCGCCGGTCTCGGCCGCAGCACCGAAGAACTGCAGTGGGACCTCGACTACCTGCTGCAACTCTGGTCCGCCATTAACGAAGCCTCGGGCGAGCGCAAGGGCCCCTTCCTGATCTATCAGGAAAGCAACGTCATCATTCGCGCCATCCGCGACTACCTGCGCCAGGACATCGGCGAGGTGCTGGTCGACAGCGTCGAGGCCCAGGAAGAAGCCCTGAGCTTCATCCGCCAGGTGATGCCGCAGTACGCCAGCAAGATCAAGCTGTATCAGGACAGCGTCCCGCTGTTCAATCGCTTCCAGATCGAAAGCCAGATCGAGACCGCCTTCCAGCGTGAAGTGAAGCTGCCCTCGGGCGGCTCCATCGTCATCGACCCCACCGAAGCCCTGGTGTCCATCGACATCAACTCGGCGCGCGCCACCAAGGGTGGCGACATCGAAGAAACCGCCCTGCAGACCAACCTGGAAGCGGCTGAGGAAATCGCCCGCCAGCTGCGCCTGCGCGACATCGGCGGCCTGATCGTCATCGACTTCATCGACATGACCCCGGTCAAGAACCAGCGCGCCGTGGAAGATCGCGTCCGCGAAGCCCTGGAAGCCGACCGCGCCCGCGTGCAGATCGGTCGCATCTCCCGCTTCGGCCTGCTGGAAATGTCCCGTCAGCGCCTGCGCCCTTCCCTGCGCGAAACCAGCGGCATCGTCTGCCCCCGTTGCAACGGCCAGGGCATCATCCGCGACGTGGAATCCCTGTCGCTGGCCATCCTGCGCCTGATCGAGGAAGAAGCCCTCAAGGATCGCACCGCCGAGGTTCGTGCCCACGTACCCATCCAGGTCGCGTCCTTCCTGCTCAACGAGAAGCGCAACAGCATCACCAAGATCGAGCTGCGCACCCGCGTGCGCATCATCATCCTGCCGGACGATCACATCGAGACCCCGCACTTCGAAGTGCAGCGTCTGCGTGACGACAATCCCGAGCTGCTGAACAGCCAGTCCAGCTACGAGATGGCCAACACCGAAGCCGAAGAGGTGCAGCCGGTCAGCTCCACCCGCACCCTGGTGCGCCAGGAAGCGGCGGTGAAGGTTGCGCCCGAGCGCGCACCGGCCCCCACCCCGGTCACCGCCGAGGTCGTGGCGCCCGTCGCCCCCGCAGCCAAGGCCACTGCCGAGCCCAATCTGTTCAAGGGCCTGGTCAAGTCCCTGGTCAGCCTGTTCGCCGGCAAGACCGAAGAGCAGCCCATGGCCGACAAGGCCGTTGCCGCACCGGTCGCCGCCAAGAGTAGCGACGAGCAGCGCAGCCAGGACGAGCGCCGCAACGGCCGTCAGCAGAATCGCCGCCGCGAAGGTCGTCGTGACGACGAGCGCAAGCCGCGCGAAGAGCGTCAGCCCCGCGCCGATCGTGGCGAGCGCAGCGAGCGCCCGGCCCGCGAAGAGCGCAAGCCGCGGGAAGAGCGTCAGCCCCGCGAAGAGCGTCAGGCCCGTGAAGACCGCCCGGCTCGCGAGGAGCGCCAGCCCCGCGAAGAGCGCGCCTCTCGCGAAGAGCGTCAACCGCGTGAAGAACGCCAGCCGCGCGAAGACCGCCCGGCTCGCGAAGAGCGTCAGCCCCGCGAGGAGCGCGCCTCTCGCGAAGAGCGTCAGCCGCGTGAAGAGCGTCAACCCCGCGAAGAGCGCCAGCCGCGCGAAGAGCGCGTGAGTGCCGAAGAGCGTCCGGCTCGCGAAGAGCGCCAGCCGCGTGAGGAGCGTCAGCCTCGCGAGGAACGCAAGCCACGTGAAGAGCGTCAGCCTCGCGAGGAGCGCAAGGCTCGCGAAGAGCGTCAGGAAGCGGCCAGTGCCGAAGAGCTGAACGAAGAAGAAGTGCTGGAAGGCAATGACGAGCTGGAAGAAGGTGAAGAGCGTCCGCGTCGCCGTTCCCGCGGTCAGCGTCGCCGCAGCAACCGTCGTGAGCGTCAGCGCGATGCCAATGGCAACTTCATCGAAGACGAAGAGCCGGGTACCGATGCCGCTTTAGCGCCTGCCGCCATGGCTCTGGGTACCGCTGTCGTGGTGAGCGAGAGCGTGACTGCCGTCGCCACCCAGGAAGAGGCGCGTGACGTTCACCAGCAGGAGCCGGTGGTTGCTGCCGACACCCCTGCCGCTGAAGCCACCCGGGAAACCGCCGTGGAGCAGCCTGCCGCCGAAGCGCCGGCCCAGCCGGAGATCCTCACGCCCGACGTGAGCCAGCTGCAGGACGAGCGTGCGCCGCACCAGGAAGTGGAAATTGCCGCACCTGCCGCCGAGCAGATCGCCCCGGTCGCGACCCCTGCCGCCATTCCTGCCGCACCGGTCGAAGCCGAAACTGCAGAGTCGGCCGCAGGCCGCGCCTCCAACGACCCGCGCGAGCGTCGTCGCCGTGAGCGCATGGCTCGTGAAGCTGAAGCCGCTCGCGCCAGCCAGCCCGAGCAGCAGGCCGAGGCACCCGCCCTGGGCGCCATCGCCGAAACCGAGGAAACCTTCGCTACCGCAGCGGTAGGCACCGTGGAGCCGCAGCAGGCGCCCGAGGTCCAGCCCGTCCAGGCGACCGAAGAGCTGCCCGCAGCCGAGGCCGAGTCGGCGCCGATCGTGATGGAAGAGCCCGTCGAGGTCGTACCCAGCCCTGCCCAGGAAGAAGCGGCCAGTGCCGCCCTGACCGGTCAGGACAGTGTCACTGACGAAGCACCCAAGGCCGGTGCCGTGAAAGAGGACGAAGCCACTCAGGCCGAACTTGATCGCAAGCTCAAAGACTCCCGGGAAAATCATCCCGGCTGATCTCAGCCACCCATGAAAAGGGGCGCCTAGGCGCCCCTTTTTTTATGCCTGGAATCCGTACAGGCGCCGGTACACGCTCGAGTACGTCTTCGCCCCGGTCCAGGCAAGGCTATAGAAGCCTTGCAGGGGCTAATGCCGAGCCAGAGACAAAGTAACAGGCCCTGGGTACCGGGCTCCGAATGGGAGCTGCCTCAGCCCACCATAGGGCCCTTCGACATGGCAGACAGAGTGACGCTGAGCTTAGCGAAGCTCGACATTGAGTGGGATGACCAGGCTGTTGGGCTTCGGCGGTGGAGCCGCCTCAACCTAACCTACGGCAACTCGACAGACCGGGTAGGTTGGCGCTGAGCGCAGCGAAGCCCAACGCTGGCGGGATGGCCAGGTTGTTGGGCTTCGGCGATGGAGCCACCTCAACCCAACCTACGGCGCCCCGGCATAGCCGGTAGGTTGGCGCTGAGCGCAGCGAAGCCCAACGTTAGCGCGGTAGCTGGACTGTTGGGCTTCGGCGATGGAGCCGCCTCAACCCAACCTACGGCAACTCGACAGACTGGGTAGGTTGGCGCTGAGCGCAGCGAAGCCCAACGCTGGTGAAATAGCCCGCACGCCAAAAGCTCCAGCGCCCATGCGGGAAAAATACCGAGCATAAAAAAACCCAGCCATCGGCTGGGTTTTTCGAGCGCATCCCGAAGGATTAACGCTTGGAGTACTGCGGACGCTTACGCGCTTTGCGCAGACCGACTTTCTTACGCTCGACTTCACGGGCGTCACGAGTGACGTAACCGGCTTTGCGCAGGGAGCTGCGGTAGCCTTCGTCGTACTCGATCAGAGCGCGGGTGATGCCGTGACGGATAGCACCGGCCTGACCGCTCACACCACCGCCAGCGACGGTAACGTAGATGTCGAACTTCTCCAGGGTCTCGGTCAGCTCGAGGGGCTGACGCACGACCATGCGCGCGGTTTCGCGGCCGAAGAAGGCGTCCAGAGCGCGATCGTTGATGGAGATCTTGCCAGTGCCCGGACGGAGGAAGACACGAGCGGTGGCAGTCTTACGACGGCCGGTACCGTAATTTTGAGTTGCCGACATGTTGTACTATCCCGATTAAAACTTGAGTTCTTGGGGCTGCTGAGCGGTGTGCGGATGGTTCGCACCCTTGTACACCTTGAGCTTGCGATACATGTCGCGGCCCAGCGGGTTCTTCGGCAGCATACCCTTGACGGCGGTCTCGATGACGCGCTCGGGAGCACGGGCGATCAGCTTTTCGAAGTTGATCGACTTGATGCCACCCGGGAAACCGGAGTGATGGTAGTACATCTTGTCGGTAGTCTTGGCACCGGTCACACGAACCTGCTCGGCGTTGATGACGACGATGTAGTCGCCGGTGTCAACGTGAGGGGTGTATTCGGGCTTGTGCTTGCCACGCAGGCGAGTGGCAATTTCAGTAGCCAGACGACCCAGAGTCTGGCCAGCAGCGTCGACGACGTACCAGTCGCGCTTAACGGTTTCCGGTTTTGCGGTGAAAGTTTTCATTCTCTATGGCCTCAGAGGCCGCCCTGGTAAAAAGACGGCAAATTCTACACAACAGTGCAACCCCAGACAAGTCGGGGGCAGCCGGAAACAGACGCTCTTCGGGGGCTCGGGTCGGCGTCCGCTACGGCGATCTCGGCAGGCTTAGGCATCCCCCGCCAAGAAAGCTGCGGCATGATACCCGCTCAGGGTAAAAAAGCAAGCAGAGAATCAGAAGGAAAATAGCGCCTGGGTAGCCGCCGAGCCCCGACGGCGCGAGGCCAGGTGGTCTGCCAGTCGCGTGGGTTCCGGCAGGCGGTGACGCCTTACGCAGGCCATGACCAGCGCGGGTGCAGTGGCCAGAGCGACCCGGTGCCCGGGCGACACGATCAGCGGCCTGACCCGATCCTTGCTGCGCAGCATCGTACCTATCACCCCACCCTCGCGATCCAGCAAGTCGACCTGGCTGCCGCGCGTCTCGGCGAGTTCGTCGTAGTGGCCGGTAAGGATTTTCTTGGCCACACCGATCGTCGGCAGACCGGTGACCACACCCAGATGAGCGGCGATACCCAGCCGGCGGGGATGGGCGATGCCGTGGCCATCGCAGAACACCAGATCGGGAGTCTCCGGCAATTCCGCCAGTGCCTGGAGCAGTGCAGGGAGCTCCCGAAAGGACAGCAGTCCCGGGACATAGGGCATCACCGTGGGGATGCGCGCGACGGCATGGGCCAGCGGCTGGAGGGTCTCGGCATCCAGCAGGACGGCCACCGCACGGGTGATCTCGCCGCCCTCTTCGAAACCTACATCGACACCGGCGTAACGCCGCGGCGAGCCGAAGTCGTCGTGCAGCAGGACCTGCCTGGCGAGTTGCTTTTGCAGGATGCGCGCCTGGGTAGGCGAGCCATCCCAATCGGCGAAGGGATCGGAATTCACGCGTACCTCCCGAAAACCTGGGTCAAGGGGTTGATCCCTCAACCCAGGCAGGATTCACGGCTTGTGCGGACGCGCCAGGTATTCGTGGGACTGCATTTCCAGCAGGCGACTGAGGGTGCGCTGGAATTCGAACTCCAGGCGGCCACCGGAATAGAGGTCCTTGAGCTCGACCTCAGCGGATAGGATCAGTTTGACCTGGCGATCGTAGAATTCATCGACCAGGTTGATGAAGCGGCGCGCCATGTCGTCCTTGAGCGCATCCATCTGCTCGACATTGCTGACCAGCACCGTCTGGAAGATCTTGCCCAGCTCGATGTAGTCGTTCTGGCTGCGCGGACCGTCGCAAAGGGCGCGGAAATCGAACCAGGCGACGTCTTCGCAGGTGCGGCGGGCGCGGATCTCGCGATTCTCGATCATCAGCGGCACGTCTTCGCAGAGGTCGTTGCACTCGACGGTGAGCGAACGGAAGCTCTTGGCCATCGCCGCCTCGACCTCGTCGCTCAGCGGATAGTGAAACAGCTGGGCCTGCTCCAGGGCGCGCAGGCGATAGTCCACGCCGCTGTCGACGTTGACGATCTCGGTATGCTCCTTGAGCAGCGCGATGGCCGGCAGGAAGCGCGCGCGCTGCAGGCCGTCCTTGTAGAGGCCGTCGGGCACGATGTTCGAGGTGGCGACCAGACTTACGCCGTTCTTGAACAGCTCTTCGAGCAGGGTCGCCAGGATCATGGCGTCGGTGATGTCGGAAACGAAGAATTCGTCGAAGCAGATCACCCGCGCCTCGTCGGCGAAGCGCCGGGCGATGATGGTCAGGGGATTCTTCTCGCCCTTGAGGGTGCGCAGCTCTTCGTGGACACGCTTCATGAAGCGGTGGAAGTGGGTGCGCATCTTCTGCTTGAACGGCAGGGCGTCATAGAAGGTATCGACCAGATAGGTCTTGCCACGCCCTACCCCACCCCAGAAATACAGCCCCTTGATCGGCGTGACCGTCTTGCGCCCGAGCAGCTTGCCGAACAGGCCACCCTTGGCGGCAGGCTCGACGAGCAATTCGTCATAGAGGCGCTGCAGATGGCGAACGGCCTCTTCCTGGGCAGCATCGTAGAAAAACTCCGGGCGCTTGAGGTCGGCCTGGTAACGCTCGAGGGGGGTCATGGCGGCTTCTGGTCGGGTGGGAAAAAAGGGTGGTCACTGTACTGGCGGTCCCTGGCGTTGACAACGCCAGGGACCGCGGGTGCCCTTTAGGACTCGGCCAGCTGTGCGAGCGCGGTCCGAGTGCGTTCGATCAGCGCATCGCGCGCGGCGGGGGAATCGCTGGCGACGCCCTCGGCTACCACCTGATCGCCCAGCAGCAGCTGGAAGCCGTTGCCCTCAACCGCCACGACGGTAGCCGGCGCCGTGACCAGCTGCTTGCTGGTGATGCCGGCGGTCTTGGCTTCGGCGAAGGGAAGCGACAACGCCAGTTCGGTGCCGTCGGCGTCGAGCAGGCGGAACCGGAAGTTATCGCCTTCACGGAAGCTGACGAAGCGGGCGGTCTTGCTGGCCTTCTTCTTGGTGCCGCCCGCGGCGACCTGGGTCTTAAGCGAACGCAGGCCCACGGCTTCACGCAGCTCGCCGAGGAAAGGCGTGGCATAGCGGCGGGCCTTGGCGGCGCCGGCCAGCAGGATGTCTTCCAGATCGTCGGGACGGGCGATCAGCGCCGCATAGCGCTCGCGGGCTTCGCCCAGCTCGGCATCCAGTACCTCGAACAGCTGACCCTTGGCTTCGCCCCAGGCCAGGCCATCCTGCAGGGCCGCGCGGAAGGCCGCGCTCTGCTCGGGGGTGGCGAAGGCCTGGTAGAGGGTGAAAAGATGGGCGCTGTCAGGATCCTTGGGCTCGCCGGGCAGCCGCGAGTCGGTGACGATGCGGGCGATGGCGTCCTTGAGCTGCTTGGCGCTGCCGAACAGCGGGATGGTGTTGTCGTAGCTCTTCGACATCTTGCGGCCGTCGAGACCGGGCAAGGTGGAGACGCTTTCCTCGATGACCGCCTCGGGCAGGGCGAAGTAGTCGCGCCCGTTGCCGAACAGGTGGTTGAAGCGCTGACCGATGTCGCGGGCCATCTCCACGTGCTGGATCTGGTCGCGCCCGACCGGCACGCGCAGGGCATTGAACATGAGGATGTCCGCGGCCATCAGCACCGGGTAGCTGTAGAGGCCCATGGTCACGCCCGCGTCGGGGTCTTCGCCCTGCTCCAGGTTGCGGTCGACCGCGGCCTTGTAGGCATGGGCACGATTGAGCAGGCCCTTGCCGGCGACGCAGGTGAGCAGCCAGGTCAGCTCGGGGATCTCGGGGATGTCGGACTGGCGATAGAAGGTCACCCGCTCCGGATCCAGGCCGCTGGCCAGCCAGGTGGCGGCGATCTCTAGGCGCGAACGCTGGATGCGCGCGGGGTCGTCGCACTTGATCAGGGCATGGTAGTCGGCGAGGAAATAGAAGGAGTCGGCATCGTCGGCCAGGCTGGCGCGGATGGCGGGACGGATGGCCCCGGCATAGTTGCCCAGGTGCGGGGTACCGGTGGTGGTGATGCCAGTGAGAATGCGAGTGGTCATGGAGGCGCTGGGAATCCGAGAGGCTAACGAGGGTCAGGCCTGCAGGCGCGGCAGGACCAGATCTTTGAGTTCGACGAGTTTGCCATGGAAGAAATGGCTGCACTCGGCGACGCGAAGCAATTCGTGCGGCTGTTCGAGCGCGGCGGACCAGGCGTAGACCCGCTCGGGGGTCACCACCTCGTCGGCTTCCGGCTGGATCACCGTGAGGCGCGCTCGCTGTGGCAGGCGACCGTCGACTGCGAAACGCTCCACCGGCGGCGCCAGCATGAACAGCCGTTCCACCGCCACGCCCTCGCCTTCCAGGCGGCCGCCCAGGCAGGCGGCGACACAGGAACCGAAGGAGAAACCGCAGAGGGTCAGCGGCAGGTCGGGATGGCGCTCGCGCAGCCAGGCCACGGCGGCCGCGGCATCGTCGATCTCGCCTTCGCCGCCGGCATGCACGCCGGTGCTGGCGCCGACGCCACGAAAGTTGAATCTGAGGGTGGCCTGGCCGGCGTCCCGGGCGATGCGCTGCAGGGTGGCGACCACCTTGTTCTGCATGGCGCCGCCATGGAGCGGATGGGGATGACAGAGCAGGACCGCGCCGGTGGCGGCATCCGGGCTCTGGTACAGCGCTTCCAGAGTGCCCGTGGGGCCCTCCAGCAGCAGGGATTGTTCACGGGCTGACACGCTTGACTCCGTGATCCCGGACGAACAGTGCTCATCCAAGGAGTTGATTTTGATAGGGTCGATCCTGCGCGATGCCTGACTGCGGGGTATGATGACGCCCAGCGAATGGCAGATGACGCAACCCAGTGTACAGGCTCGCCGGTCTGCCGTTACCGTAAAGCAAAGCCGCTCATAGAGGAAGTTTCGTGGAACAGTCGCTCACTACCTGGTTGTTGCCCCTGATCGCGCTGCTGATCGGGGTCGGGATAGGTTTTCTGCTGGCGCGCCTGGTGCCGGGTGCCGCGCCGAGCCGCGTGCAGCGCCAGCTGGATGACCTGCAGAAGAAGTTCGACGACTACCAGCACGAGGTCACCAGCCACTTCAGCACCACCGCCGGCCTGGTGCGCAAGCTCACCCAGACCTACCAGGACATGCAGTCGCACCTGTCCGAAGGCGCCGAGCGCCTGGCCCAGGACGAGCTGACCCGTCAGCACCTGCTGGCCTCACTGCACAGTGCCGAGCAGCGTTACCCCTCCAGTCGCGAGCGCATCGACGGTCCGACCGAAGCGCCGCGGGACTACGCGCCCAAGGGTGACGGTACGCCCGGCACCCTCGACGAAACCTACGGCGTGAAAAGCCGCGGTTGATCGCCACGGCCGGGGACTCCCCCGGCCTTCTGCTTTCCGGCGCCTGCCCTCGTCACTCGAGACGCGACGCCCGGCCCTTTTCCGGCCCGTCATGGCATAATCCGCGGTTGCAGTCTTTCGCAGGAGAACGCCATGCCCGCAGCGGCCATTGGCCTGAGCCTCTACGGCATCAAGGCCTGTGACACCATGAAGAAGGCCCGCCAATGGCTCGACGAGCATGGCCAGGCCTATCACTTCCATGACTACAAGCAGAGCGGCATCGACCGCGAACGGCTGGCGGCCTGGTGCGCGGAACATGGCTGGGACAAGGTGCTCAACCGCGCCGGCACCACCTTCCGCAAGCTCGACGACGCCCAGAAGGCCGACCTCGATACCGCCAGGGCCATCGACCTGATGCTGGCGCAGCCTTCGATGATCAAGCGACCCGTGCTCGATCTCGGCGACCGTACCCTGCTGGGCTTCAAGCCCGAGCTCTATGCCGCGGCCCTGAACTGACCCCGCGGCCACCGCCCCTACTACCGAACATCTCGCACCGACCGGATCGGTGCCTCTGCAAAGGAACAGTCTCATGTCGAATGCCCTCTTCAGTATCGCCTTCGGTGTCGGCACCCAGAATCGCCAGGACGCCTGGCTG
Source organism: Pseudomonas sp. BAV 4579 (assembly GCF_009765395.1). Taxonomy (NCBI): domain Bacteria; kingdom Pseudomonadati; phylum Pseudomonadota; class Gammaproteobacteria; order Pseudomonadales; family Pseudomonadaceae; genus Pseudomonas; species Pseudomonas sp. BAV 4579. The sequence continues at coordinate 29,323 of NZ_WHOV01000014.1, forward strand.
GAAGTCTTCTATGCACAGCCTCTGCTGAATCCCCCGGCAGCGCTGGTCGAGGCGGTCGCGCCACTGCTGGAGTACCAGGGTGGCAACCAGGCCATCGCCTTCGCTCCAGCCCAGGCCCGCGGTCTGGCGGAAGCCCTCAAGGGCATCGATGCCGTGCAGTCGGCGCTGCTGACCCGCCTGGCGGAAAGCAACAAGCCGCTGGTGGCCACCCTGCTGGCCGAAGACGCCGCACCCGCCTCCACCCCCGAGGCCTACCTGAAGCTGCATCTGCTGTCCCATCGCCTGGTCAAGCCCCATGGGCTGAACCTGACCGGCATCTTCGCCCTGCTGCCCAACGTGGCCTGGACCAACCAGGGCGCCGTGGACCTGGCCGAGCTGCCGGCCGAGCAGCTGGAAGCCCGTTTGCGCGGCAAGCTGCTGGAAGTCTTCTCGGTGGACAAGTTCCCCAAGATGACTGACTACGTGGTGCCGGCCGGCGTGCGCATCGCCGATACCGCCCGCGTGCGCCTGGGTGCCTATGTGGGTGAAGGCACCACCGTGATGCACGAAGGCTTCGTCAACTTCAACGCCGGTACCGCCGGCCCCGGCATGATCGAAGGACGCGTTTCCGCGGGCGTCTTCGTCGGCAAGGGCTCGGACCTGGGCGGCGGCTGCTCCACCATGGGCACCCTGTCGGGCGGCGGCAATATCATCATCAGCGTCGGCGAAGGCTGCCTGATCGGCGCCAACGCCGGCATCGGCATCCCGCTGGGTGATCGCTGCACCGTGGAATCCGGCCTCTATGTGACCGCGGGTACCAAGGTGGCGGTGCTGGATGACCAGAACCAGCTGGTCCGGGTGGTCAAGGCGCGCGAACTGGCCGGTCAGAGCGACCTGCTGCTGCGCCGCAATTCGGAAACCGGCGCGGTCGAGTGCAAGACCAACAAGACCGCCATCGAACTCAACGAAGCGCTGCACGCGCACAACTGAGTCCACAACCGGGCGGCCCGCCTCGCGCGGGCTACCCCGGAGCTGTCGCCATGTCGCTACCCTCCCCCTGGAGAGCCGAGTTTCCGGCTTTCACCGCCTTCGCCGCGGACGGCATCACCTACCTCGACAGCGCCGCCACGGCGCAGAAGCCACAGGTGGTGCTGGATGCCCTGCTGGCCAGCTACAGCCTGGGTGCGGCCAACGTGCACCGCGCCCAGCACTGGGCCGCCGAGCGGACCACCGCCGCCTACGAAGGCGCCCGCGGACGGATCGCCGCCTGGCTGGGCGCGGCTTCGCCGCACGAGGTGGTGCTGACCCGTGGCGCGACCGAGGCCCTCAATCTGCTGGCCTACGGGCTGGAAGACGCCTGCGCGGCGGGTGACGAGATTCTTATCAGCGCCCTCGAGCACCATGCCAATCTGCTGCCCTGGCAGCAACTGGCCCGGCGTCGGGGCCTTGAACTCAGGGTCATCCCCCTGACCCCGAGCGGTCATCTGGACCTGGAAGCCGCCGAGCGGCTGCTGGGCCCACGAACGCGCGTGGTCGCGGTCAGCCAGTTGTCCAATGTGCTCGGCACCTGGCAGCCACTGGCGGAACTCGCGGCCCTGGTACGGGCGCGCTCGCCGGCCTGGCTGGTGGTGGACGGCGCCCAGGGCGCGGTCCATGGCCGCCATCGCCCGGGCGACTTCGACGCCGACTTCTATGTCTTTTCCGGCCACAAGCTCTATGCCCCCGAAGCCATCGGCGTGCTCTGGGGCAAGGCCGCTGGCCTGGCGCGGCTCAAGCCGTGGCAGTTCGGCGGCGAGATGGTGCAGCACACCACCTTCACCGACGCCCGCTTCCATGCCGCACCCATGGGCTTCGAAGCCGGGACGCCGCCCATAGGCGCGGCCATCGCCCTGGGCGCCGCGGTCGACTGGCTACAGGGTCAGGACGAGACGCTGATCCGCGGTCACGAGCAGGCGCTCAGTCTGAAGCTCCTGGCCGGGTTGGCCGCCCGCGACGTCGTCCGGGTGCTGGGGGAACCCCAGATCGCCCTGGCCAGCTTCCAGGTCGCGGGCATCGATGTCGGCGACCTTTCGCACCTGCTGGGTGAACAGGGCATCGCCGTACGCGCCGGTCAGCACTGCGCCATGCCACTGTTCCAGACCCTGCAGACCCCCAGTGCGCTGCGGGTCTCCCTCGGCCTGTACAACGACGCCGAGGACCTGCAGCGCTTTTTCACTGCCCTGGACAATGCCCTGGAGCTCTTGCGATGAATCTGCTTCCCGATGCGGCGGAAGCGCGCCGCGCCTTCGTCATCGCCAGGGGCTGGGAGGCCCGCTCGCGACTGCTGCTGCAGTGGGCCGAGCGCCTGCCGGCGGTGCTCGAGGAACGCGACGAGGATCTGGTGCAGGGCTGCGAGAGTCGGGTGCGCCTGACCCATGAAGCCCAGGGCGATCGTCACTTCTTTCGCGCCAGCAGCGAATCCCGGGTGCTCAAGGGACTGCTCGCCGTGGTGCTGGTGCGCGCCAACGGCCTGACCCGCGAAGAGCTGGGCCGCCTCGACATCCACGGCTGGCTGGGCGAACTCGGACTGGAACGGCAGCTGTCGCAATCGCGCAGCAACGGCCTGAACGCCGTGCTCACGCGGATGCGCGAACTGGCGGCCTAGCCTTCGCTGGCCGCGGGATTGCGCCGCGCGCGGAAGAATTCGGTCAGTACCTGGCCACAGGCCTCGGCCAGCACCCCGCCTTCCACCAGGACCCGGTGATTGAGAAAGTCCTGCTCGAAGAAGCGCCCGCGACTCTGGGCCATGCCGGCGCGTGGCTCGCTGGCGCCATAGACCAGCCGCTGGATGCGACTGTGGACGATCAGGCCGGCGCACATGCTGCAGGGTTCAAGCGTCACATAGAGCGTCGCGCCGGGCAGCCGGTAATTGGCCAGACGCGTGGCGGCATCGCGGATGGCCTCCATCTCGGCATGGGCGCTGGGATCGTGAGCACCGATGGGCCGATTGAAACCGCGGCCGATGACCTCTCCGTCAAGTACCACCACGGCCCCGACCGGCACCTCGCCCTGCCCGGCGCCCTGCTCCGCCAGGACCAGGGCCTCGCGCATGAACAGGTCATCCCGGCTGCGATCGATGATGGGCAAGGGGCGGAAGCGGGCCATGACTGAACTCTGCGCAAAGCGCCATGATACCGCCGTCGGCCCGGGAGGCCAGCCATGGGATCCAACACCAAGGATGAACCCTTCGACAAAAAATGATCGCGATAATGGTTATCGGTAACAGCCAGTGCGAAACTGGTGCAAGGCCCGGGAGCCGTACGTGACCGGCATCACATTCACAGCCATTCGGTGCTAAAGCTTTAACAGGACCGCCTCGATGCGGTCCTATTCAAGAGTTCATCTGAGACAGTCGCATGATTGCTGCACCTTCCGGTCAGTCGCTGCAAAGCTGCGAAAGCGAGCCGATCCGCATTCCAGGCGCCATCCAGGCCCACGGTTACCTCATCGCCTTCGATGAGGTGGACTGGCTGATCAAGCATGTCAGCCGCAATCTGCCCGAGTTGCTGGGCAAGGCGCAGGTCGAGGTGCTGGATCGGCCACTGCAGCAGGTGCTGCCGCCCGAGCTGCTCGAACAGGTGCGGCAGGCGTTGACCCTGGAGCATCTGGAAGAAGCCAATCCGCTGAGCTGGACGCGCCCCGTCCGCGACCTGGACGTTATCCTGCATCGCAGCCATGGCCTGGTGTTCCTGGAATTCGAGCCGGACGACCATGGCGGTGTCGAGCCCGCCGGGTTGGCCCGCGCCCTGGCCCGCCTGCAGCAGGCTCGCACCCTGCCCGAGCTGTGCGAAGGTGCGGTGCGCGAGGTGCGTGCCCTCACCGGTTTTGATCGGGTGGTGGTCTATCGCTTCGATGACGGCGGCGATGGCCAGGTGGTGACCGAGGATCGGGTCGACGACATCGACAGCTATCTGGGCATGCACTTTCCGGCGGCCGATATTCCCGCCCAGGCCCGCGCGCTCTATCACGAGAACTGGATTCGCAACATTCCCGACGCCCAGTACGAGGCGGTCCCGCTGGTGCCGGCCTTTCTGCATGGCACCGGGCGGGATCCGATCGACCTCACCCATGCCGTGCTGCGCAGCGTATCGCCCATCCATTGCCAGTACGTGCGCAACCAGGGCCTGCGTGCGTCCATGAGCGTGTCGCTGATCAGCGACGACAAGCTCTGGGGACTGATCAGCTGTGGCCATCGCGAACCCCTCTATCTGCCCTTCCGTACCCGGATGGCCTGCCGCTCGGTCGGGGTGCTGGTGTCGCTGATGATTCGCGCGCTGGAAAATCGTCAGGTGCAACGCGAGATCGATGCGCGCGAGGCACAACTGGCGGCGCTGATCCAGGGCATGTGCGACAGCCGTGGCGAGGTACTCAGCGGCCTCAGCGAAAGACCCACCGATCTCCTGGAGCTGGTGAATGCCGCCGGTGTCGCGGTACTGGTGGAGGATGAACTCAGTACCCTGGGGGAATGCCCGAGCACGGAAGACATCCGCGTGCTCGCCGCCTGGGTGACGGCCGAAATGGATGCCTCGGGCATCTATGCGACCCGCTGCCTGGCCGACGAACTGCCCGAGGCCCGCCGCTACAGCGACAGGGTTAGCGGCGTCCTGGCACTGGCGCTGCCCAAGCCGGTGCGCAATCTGGTGCTCTGGTTCCGCCCCGAGATCGTCACCACCGTGGTCTGGAGCGGCAATCCGGCCAAGCTTGAAGCCACGTCGCTCGCGCCGGGCCCGGGGCTCAACTATCCGCATCCGCGGCGTTCCTTCGATGCCTGGAAGGAGCTGGTCCGCCTGCGCTCGGAGCGCTGGCGCCCGGCCGATCTGTTTGCCGCCAAGGACCTGCGCCGCTCGGCCATCGAGCTGGACCTGGCACGCCAGGTCGAACGCGAACGCCAGGCAGTGCGCCTGCGCGACGAGATCGTCGCGGCGGTTTCCCATGACCTGCGCAGCCCTATCACCATCATCCTGATGAAGGTCGGGATGCTGCAGCGCCAACTGGAAAAGCTGGCGCTGGGCGACGACCGCCTGCCCAGTTCGCTGCAGGTGATAGAGACCGCGGCCAACCGCATGAACGCGCTGATCAGTGACCTGCTGGATCTGTCGAAGATCGAGTCGGATCGCCTGGCGCTGAACCTCAACCCGGCGCGCCTGGCGGACGTCTGCGCGCAACCCATCCTGCTGTCGCGGCCGCTGGCGGAGATCAAGAACATCAGCCTGGAATACGCCGCCGATCCGGATCTCCAGGTGCTGGTGGAAGCCGAACGCATCTTCCAGGTGCTGATGAATCTGCTGGGCAATGCCATCAAGTTCACCGCACCGGGCGGGCTGGTGCAACTCAGCATGCGGCAGCTCGGCAACCTGGCCGAGATCAGCGTCACCGACAATGGCCGCGGCATGAACCAGGCGCAGCAGGCGCGGGTGTTCGAGCGCTTCTGGCACGTGCAGGAAGACAATCCCACCGGTCACGGTCTGGGGCTGTACATTGCCAAGGGCATCGTCGAGGCCCACGGCGGCGAGTTGAGCGTCACCAGCGCCCTGGGTCAGGGCAGCACCTTCAGATTTACCCTGCCTATCGCACCCTAGCGCGCCAGGATCCGAGAAGAGCCAGGATCCGAGAAGAGAAAGCCCCGGTGGCCGACAGCGACGTTGAAACCACCGGGGGAGCGCTAAGCTCGCTGTAATGGACGTCAGCGAATCGCTGCGAATTCCCGCCTTTCGTCGGGCTGGAAGGGTCATTTTCTTCAATACCGCCAGGGCTCACCCTCGCTAGGTTCAGGTCTCCACAACTGTCGAGACCTCGTGATGACCCTGATCCTGTCCATGGCCGCCTTTGCCCTGGTGGCCTCCCTTTCTCCTGGCCCGGTCAATCTGGTGGGCTTCAACACCGGCCTTGTCCATGGTTGGCGGTCGGCCCTGTGGCATGTCGCCGGGGCCACCCTGGGCTTCGTTATCCTGCTGCTGGCGGTCGGCCTCGGCCTGCACCAGGTGCTGGCCGCTTGGCCGGCGCTGCTCTGGATCCTGCGCGTGGCCGGCGCCCTCTTCCTGCTGTACCTGGCGTGGAAACTGGCACGGGCCGCGGGGGACCTGGGCAGTGGCGCGGTGGCCGCCTGCCCCGGCTTTCGCGACGGCGCCCTGCTGCAGTGGCTCAATCCCAAGGCGTGGCTCGCCGCCGCGGCCGGGGTCGCGCTGTTCGTCGGTGAGGATCGCGGCCGCCTGGCGCTGTTCGCCGGCCTCTACCTGGTGATCTGCTTCGCCTCCCTGGCCTGCTGGGCCGTGGCCGGCCAGTGGCTGCGTGGCCGCGCCCTGACGCCAGGGCGCCTGCGCCTGCTCAATCGCGTCCTCGCGGCACTGCTGGTGCTGTGCGCCGCCTCGCTGCTATGGGAGGGCTGAGGCGGCGCGGTACTGACCGGGGGTGGCCGCCACCAGGCGCTTGAAGGTGCGCTGCAGGTGGGCCTGGTCAGCGAAGCCGGTGGCCAGGGCGACCTCGGCCAGGCCATCGCCCTGACGCAGGCGTTGCCGTGCCAGGCGAATGCGCCGGTCGATCAGGTAGGCGTGGGGCGTCAGGCCATAGCGCCGGCGAAAGCTGCGAATCAACTGGGTGGGCGAGAGATCCGCCACCTGACTGAGCTGGTCCAGGCTGACGCCCTCGCTGCAGTGGGCATCGAGAAATTCGGCGGCGCGCCTCAGGCGGCGATCCTCGCGCGCTCGCGCCGCCGCGACCGGGGTACGCCCCAGGCGGGCCAGTACGACCTCGAAATACAGCAGCGCCTGACTCTGGCGCTGCAGGGTAAGGCTATCCGGGTCGATCAGGCAGGCATGCAGCGCTTCCAATCCGGCGTACAGCTGGCCATCACGGGACAGCTGTACGCCCAGCGGCTGGAAGTCGTCAGCCCCCGGGCGCTGCAGCTCGGCCAGCCAGCGGGCGTCCACGTGCAGCATGCGATAGCGCCAGGCGTCCTCGCCCTGCGGATTGCAGGCATGGACGTCACCGGGATTCATCAGCACCAGGGTGCCCGCCCCCACCAGTTCGCGGGTCGAGCCGTTGTGATAGCGACTGCGCCCACCCAGCACGGTACCTATGGAGAAGGTTTCGTGGGAATGCGGGGCATAGCAGAGCGCGCGGCCGTCCTGGATGGAACGGGCTTCGAGAAAGGGCAGCGCAGGATCGTGCCAGAAGCGTGGGGTGGTCGCTGTCATGCCGTCTCCTCGCACCGGGTACTGCCGCTGGCCACCAGTATCCGGCCAGGCCAGCCAGCTTAGCGGACACTCGCTGGCGCTGCAGCCGGATTGACAGACGCTTTTCCGCCACATCAGCGACTTCACATAGAGACCTACACGAGAATTCGACAAAGGTCTAGATGCGACAAAATGTCGCATCAAGAGCTATAAACAAACGTTTCCCTTTGCCCTCAGAGCAAGGGCAAACCCGCATTGCAGAGCCCTCAAGCCGTAACGGCTGGTATCCCGATGCCGGCGCTACCCGGGAAGAGGCCGCGATGAATCTATCAATCGAAGACCCGCATCTGGGCGGGCACAGGAGTTTCGGATGCCTCGCTGTTCATTCGATGATCCAACGCCATTCAGCCAGTCTTTCGCCGTGTCCCCGGCTGCCATAGGGCCTCGCTCATGATCGAGACCATTTCTCAGGCACTCGCCCCTATCATCTTCGTTACCGTCCTGGGCTGGGGCGCCGGCCGCTGGAAGCTGCTGCCGCAGACGGCAAGCAAGCCCCTGGCAACCTTCGTGGTCACCTTCGCCCTGCCTATCGCGCTGTTCCTCGCCGCCGCCCACACCCGCCCCGAGCAGATCCTCAACCTGCCTTATGTCGCGACCCTGGCTACCGGACTCATCGGCGTCTGGCTGCTGGGCCTGCTACTGGGTCGCTACCGCGGTGGGCGGACATGGCGTGAAGGAGCCATGCGAGGCATCACGGTGGCCTTTCCCAACATGGCCTATTGCGGGCCGCCGGTGCTGACCGCCGCCATTGGCCCCTCCGCCGTGCTGGCAGTGATCGTCGGCAACCTGATCTTCACCCTGGTGGTCATCCCGCTGTCGCTGCTGTTGTTGAGTGGCGGCGGGGCCCGCCAGGCGCTCGGCAAGGCGCTGCGCCAGCCGCTGGTGATCCTGCCGCTGCTGGGATTGCTCTGTGCGCTGCTGGGTATCCGCCTGCCCCAGTTGCTGGTGACGGCGACGGACGAGATAGGTCGGGCAGCCGGGGGCGTCGCGCTGTTCACCCTGGGCCTGATCCTGTCCGGCATCCAACCGCGTCTTGATCGCGACATCGGGCTCAATGTGGCCCTGAAGAATCTGCTGCAACCGCTGGTGATGCTGGGCGTCGGCCTGGCCGTGGGCCTGCAGGGCGGGCTGCTCCAGCAGGTATTCCTGCTCGGCGTACTGCCGGCGGCCACGGCGGCGCCCACGCTGGCGATGGCCCACGGCGTCTACACCGAGGACGCCGCGCGAAGCGTGCTGTTCAGCACCCTGGTCGCCATCCCGGGTATCGCCCTGGGTATCGCCTTGACCACCCTGCTCTAGCCCGTCCGGGGCTCGCGAGGCGCAAGCCGTGAGCCCCGGCAAATCAGAGCGGTTGCAGGAGCGCGCCATGGTCTGTTGGCCGCTCGGCGGCCGCCCAGTCGTATTGCGCCACCATCAAACCCCTGACCGCGAGGAACCTGGCATGTCGTTATCTTCCACGGATTCACCCGACGTCGTGTTGATCGGCGCCGGCATCATGAGCGCCACCCTGGGCACCCTGCTCAAGGAACTCGACCCCAGCCTGAGCGTGACCCTGTTCGAGAGTCTGCACGACTGCGCCCAGGAGAGCTCCCAGGGCTGGAACAACGCCGGAACCGGCCATGCCGCCAACTGCGAGCTGAACTACACCCCGCAGCGCGACGACGGCAGCGTCGATATCGCCAAGGCGCTCAAGGTGAACACCCAGTTCGATCTCTCGCGCCAGCTGTGGGCCCATCTGGTTCGCAAGGGCGCCATCCCCGATCCGCAGGCCTTCATCCATGCCTGCCCGCACCTGAGTTTCGTCTGGGGCGCGGACAACGTCGCCTTCTTGCGTGAGCGCTATCGGACGATGAGCGCCCATCACTGCTATCACGGCATGGAATACAGCGAAGACGGAGCCCAGATCGCCCAATGGGCACCGCTAATCATGGAAGGACGCGGTGCCGACAAGCTGGTGGCCGCCACGCGCATGGTGACCGGGACCGACGTCGACTACGGCACCCTCACCCAAGTGCTGGTGCGCCAGCTCAGTCAGCAATCCGGTTTCGCCGTGCACTATCACCAGCGGGTGGTGGACCTGGCGCGTACCGACAGTGGTCGCTGGCGGGTGACGGTGGAGGACGTCGAGCACGGCGGACGGACGGAGGTCACCGCCCGGTTCGTCTTCATCGGCGCCGGTGGCGGCTCGCTGCCGCTGCTGCAGAAGTCCGGCATTCCGGAAGGTCACGGCTTCGGCGGCTTTCCCATCTCCGGCATCTGGCTGCGCTGCGACGTCCCGGCACTGGCCGAACGGCACCAGGCCAAGGTCTATGGCAAGGCGCCCTCGGGCTCGCCGCCCATGTCGGTGCCACACCTGGATACCCGTATCGTCGGCGGCCAGCGCTCGCTGCTGTTCGGGCCCTATGCGGGCTTTTCCTCGCGCTTCCTCAAGCACGGCGCCCTGACCGATCTCTTCACCTCGCTACGCCACGACAACATCCTGCCGCTGCTGAACGTGGCCAAGGACAATATCGACCTGACCGAATACCTGATCGGGCAGATCTTCCAGAGCTCCAGCCAGCAATTTGCCATGTTGCAGCAATTCTTCCCCCTGGCGAAAAAGCGCGACTGGCAGGAAGCCGTGGCCGGGCAGCGGGTGCAGACCATCAAGCCCACCGGCCAGCACGGCCTGCTGAGCAAGAAGGGCGAACTGGAATTCGGCACCGAACTGGTGAGCGCCGCGGACAGGTCCATCGCCGCGCTGCTCGGCGCCTCACCCGGCGCCTCGACGGCAGCGGCCATCGCCCTGGAAGTGCTGGAAACCTGCTTCCCGGAGCGCCTCACCGAAGACGCCTGGCTGCCGGCGCTGCGACGCATCCTGCCGACCTATGGCGTCGACCTGAAGACCGATGCGGCGGCCTGCCGGCAGAGCCGTAGCGAAACCGCACAGGTGCTCGGAATCGCCGATGTCTAATGCGCCTTGGCCGCACGTCCGCGCGTGCGGCCAGCCCTCCTACCGGGTAGCGGCGTCTTCGGCTTCTTCCAGCAGGATATCGGCGGTGATGACGTAGTCGGCGTCCGGGTGCAGTTCGGCGCCCAGCGCCAGTTGCTGCGCCGCGGCGGCCAGGGTCGGCGCGCCCTGGAAGGTGGCGTTGAGTTCGGCCAGCAGGAGGCCCATGTCCTTGTGCATCAGCGCGGCGGGGAATTGCGGGGCGAAGTCGCCGTCGCGCAGGGCCGCCAGCTTGCGCTGATGATGGGGCGAGAGCACCGCCAGGTCGCCGAACACCTCGAACAGCACCTCGGCATCCAGGCCGGCGCGGGTGGCATAGGCCAGCGCCTCGGCCAGGGCGGCGAGCCCGGCGCCCATCAGGCCGTTGATGGCCAGTTTGATGGCCGCGCCCTGCCCGGTCGGACCGACGTGGTGCACGGTCTTGCCCAGGACGTCGAGAATCGGCCGCGCCCGCTCCACCGCTTCGGGCTCGCCGCCGGCCAGGACCACCAGCTGCGCCTTTTCCGCCTCGGGCGTGCTACCGGACACCGGCGCCTCGACCACGGCGATGCCACGGGCCCGGCCGGCCGCTTCCAGACGCAGCGACAGCGCCGGCGAATTGGTGCTGGTGTTGATCAGCAGCCGACCGCTTTCCAGGCGCGCGAGGACGCCGTCGGGGCCGAGCAGCACCTGTTCGAGAATGGCGTCGTTGGGCAGGGAGACGATCACTGCCTCGGCCTGGGGCAGCAGGGTCGCCAGGGACTCCATCGGCGTACCGTGGCGCTCGCCATCCTGCTGGTGCTCGGCATAGGCGCTGACCGTATAGCCGGCCTCGCGCAGGTTGGCAGCCATGCGCTGGGCCATGGCGCCGAAGCCGATGAAACCGATCGAGGGATGAGCGGACATGAGGGGAGCTCCGGGTAGAGGATGGTGGTATCTCGACTCCACCTCCAGGTCGGGGTTCCGCCACCAGAAGCTTAGGCAACGTCTCGCGAGCTAGCGCCAGACCAGGCGAGAAGACCTGAGGCAGCGCAGTTTACGAGTGGTAAATGAGCATTCGGAAGGTCTTTTCAACGCAGTTTGGCCGACGCGCAGCAGCGGTTGCACCTAGATCCCGCTGAACCAGTTGTAGCCCTGGTCTTCCCAGTAGCCGCCGGGATAGTCGTTGGTCACGAACAGCGCCTGGATGTGCTTGGGATTCTTGAAGCCCAGCTTGGTGGGTACCCGCAGCCGCAGCGGATAGCCGTAGTCCGGCGGCAGGGCCACCTCGCCGAAGTCCAGCGCCAGCAGGGTCTGGGGGTGCAGCGCCGAGGCCATGTCGATGCTGGAGTAATAGCGGTCGGCGCACTTGAAGCCGACGTACTTGGCGCTGGTGTCGGCGCCGATGCGTTCGAGGAAGGTGCGCAGGGGCACCCCGCCCCACTGGCCGATGGCGCTCCAGCCTTCGATGCAGATGAAGCGGGTGATGTCGGCGCGTTGCGGCAGGCGGCGCAGGTCTTCCAGGGTCCAGGCCTGCTTGTTGGCGACCAGGCCGGAGACCTCCAGGCGATAGTCGCTGAGGTCCACTTCCGGAACGTTGTATTCGGGGTAGAAGGCGTTGAAGGGAAAGGGATTGGTGATCTGGCTAGCGGCATAGGTCGGCGCCAGGCGCTCGCGGCCGAACAACCAGGCCTGCACCCGGTCGTTGAAGCGCGACATGGACCAGAGCACCTTGTCGACGCTGTCGCCGTCCTGCAGGTTGCAGCCGCTGAGCATGGCCAGGGCGCCCACCGTCAGGCCCTGCTTGAGCAGCAGCCGCCGTTGCAGATTTTCCACCTGCCGCTGTTGCGCCGGTTCCAGGCGCAGACGCTCACGCCGACTCATCGTTAACCTCCTCATGCGCCCGACCGGTAATCATCGGCGGCAGGGTGCGGGGTACCAGGATGACCAGGGCCAGGTGCACGACGACGAAGGCGCCGATGCCGGCCATGGCGAAGAAATGCACATAGCGGGCGGTGTCGAAACCGCCGAGCAGCGCGGCCAATCCCTGCAACTGCACGGGTTTCCAGATCGCCAGGCCCGAGAGCACCACCAGTACCCCGAGCGCCAGCACGCCCCAGTAGAGCAGGCGCTGCACGGCGTTGTAGGTGCCCAGCCGGTGGCCAAGCCGCAGCCGTGCGGCGGCGATGAAATCGCGGCCGATGGCGCGGGGCGACAGGGGCAGAAAATCGCGCCGGAAGTGGCCACTGAACAAGCCATAGAGCAGATAGACCAGGCCGTTCACCGCCAGCAGCCAGAACACCGCCAGGTGCCAGGCAATGGCGCCACCCAGCCAGCCGCCAAGGGTCGCCCAGGCGGGAAAGGTGAAGGAGAACAGCGGCGAGGCGTTGTAGATCGCCCAGCCGCTCATGAACATGCAGGGCATCGCCAGGGCGTTGAGCCAATGGGTGAGGCGCACCGGCCAGCGGTGCACCAGACGCCGTCGCGAGGTGGTCATGGGGTTCCCCTCCACGGAAAGTTGGACGCGGTCGCCGGGCGACCGCGCTGGGGTTTACATGGGCGGGGTGAAACCGTCCTTACCTACCGCCACGCCCTTGGCGTGCTTGCCGTCTTCGGCGGGGAACAGCACCACCTTGGCGCCGGGCTTGAGCAGGCTGCGGTCGCCCTTCTCGACGTAGGCGATGGGTACGTCTTCCGGCACCACCAGCTGCTTCTCGCCGCCCTTGTACTGCACGGTCAAGGTGCGGCCGTTGGCCTTCTTGAGTTCGCCCACGGTGCCGTTGGTCATGGTGCCGGTGCTGCCATCGGCGTTTTCCCAACCGTAGTGGCCTTCGCCGGAGCCGCGCAGGCTGGCCTCGAACACCGTCACTTCCAGCGCCTTGAGGGTGCCGTCGGGCTGCGGCGTGGCGGCGGAGCCGATGAAGCTGTTGGCTTCGATGCGATCCAGATTGGCCTTGGACACGGCGCGGTAGCTGGTCTTGTCATCCAGCATCAGGGTCTGGTGGGCACCGCTTCTGGTGGTGAAGGCCAGGGTGTCGCCCTGGACGCTGTCCACGGTGCCGCGCATGGGCTTGACGGTGGGCATGGACGCGGCCTGGGCCAGCAGGGCGCTGCTGGCGAGCAGCAGGGCAAGGGAACCGCGAAGCAGAGTCTGGGTACGCATGAAACCTCCAGGGATAGGGAATCGCCCCGCCACAGTGCGACGCGTGGGGGGTCAGCAAGATGACCGGCGAATGACAAAAATGTCACCCAGCGAAGCGACCGAAGGCCCTACCATGACGTCATGCATATTCTCCTCATCGAAGACGACCAGAAGACCGGCGAGTACCTGAAGAAGGGCCTCGGCGAATCCGGCTACGCGGTCGACTGGACCCAGCACGGCGCCGACGGTCTGCACCTGGCGCTGGACGGCCGTTACGACCTGGTCATCCTCGACGTGATGCTGCCCGGCATCGACGGTTGGCAGATCATGGAAGTCCTGCGCAAGAAGCTCGACGTGCCGGTGCTCTTTCTCACCGCCCGCGACGGTCTGCAGGATCGCATCCGCGGCCTGGAGCTGGGCGCCGACGACTACCTGGTCAAGCCCTTCTCCTTCGTCGAGCTGCTGCTGCGCATCCGCACCCTGCTGCGCCGTGGCGTGGTGCGCGAGCCCGAGCAGTTCCACCTGGCCGACCTGCAGCTGGACCTCCTGCGGCGACGGGTGACCCGCGGTGACGACCTCATCGTGCTGACCAACAAGGAATTCGCCCTGTTGCACCTGCTGCTGCGCCGCGAAGGCGAGGTGCTGTCGCGCACCCTGATCGCCGCCGAGGTCTGGGACATGAATTTCGACAGCGACACCAATGTGGTGGACGTGGCCATCAAGCGGCTGCGCGCCAAGGTCGACAACCCCTACCCGGTCAAGCTGATCCACACCGTGCGCGGCATCGGCTACGTCTGCGAGGTGCGGCCTTGAGTGCGCGGTCACCCTCGCTGATCCTGCGCGCCACCCTGGGTTTCGCCCTGGTGGCATTGCTCGCCGTGGGCGGCGCGGGGGCCTTTCTCTACCACAGCCTGGAACGTACCGTGCTGGAGCGCGCCGACTACGCCCTGCTCGGCCGCCTGGCGCATTTTCGCAGCCTGCTCAGCGCCGACCTGTCGCTGGAAACCCTGGGCCGCAGTCCGCAGCTGTTCGCCAACATGCTGGGCAACGAGCAGGACGTCTTTCTCATCGGCACGCCGGGCGCCAAGCCGGTGATCGCCTCCAATCCGCTGCAGATCGCCCTCCCCGACCTGGCCGTGGTGCCACAGACACGACGACCGACCCGGGCCGATCTGCGCGAAGGCCAGCTGGCCGACGGGACCCGCTGGCGCGCGGCGCGGGTCGCGGTCAACACCCCCGAAGGCCCGGTGGAACTGACCGCCGCCCATGTGCTACGCAACGAGGACACCACCCTGGCCGATTTCCGGCTGGGGCTGCTCGGCGCCGTGACCCTGGCCTTCCTCGCCACCGCCGGGCTCGGCTATCTGCTGCTGCGGCGCGGCCTGGCGCCGCTGCGGCGCATCGCCCGCCATGCCGGCGGCATCACCCCGACCCGGCTGGCCGCGCCCCTGGAGCTGGCCGATGCACCGCGCGAACTGCAGCCGCTGGTGGAAAACTACAATGCCATGCTGGCGCGGCTGGCCGACGGCTATGGCCGGCTGGTGCAGTTTTCCGCCGACCTCGCCCACGAGATCCGCACGCCGATCAATGCCCTCATGGGCCATACCGAGGTCGCCCTGCGTCAGGTGCGCAGCAGCGAGGACTACCAGACGCTGCTGGCGTCCAACCTGGAAGAGCTGGAGCGCATCTCGCGGCTGGTGGAGAGCATCCTCTTCCTCGCCCGCGCCGACGACGCCCAGGCGGTGCTGACCCCGCAGCCGCTGCAGCTGGACGAAGAACTGGCGCGCATCGCCGACTATTTCGAAGGCCCGGCCGACGAGCGCGGCCTGCGCCTGGTGGTGACCGGTGGCGGCCAGGTGGTCGCCGATCCGCTGATGCTGCGCCGCGCCCTGAGCAACCTGGTGGCCAATGCCATTCGCTACGCCGAACCGGATGGCGAGATCCGCCTGCAGGCCGAGGGCGAGCGTATCCGCGTCAGCAATGCCGGTCCCGCCCTGGCACCGGCACAGCTGCAACGGCTGTTCGACCGCTTCTATCGCGCCGATCCCTCGCGTCATCAACCCCATGATTCCAACGGCCTGGGCCTGGCCATCGTCGCGGCGGTCATGCGTCTGCATGGCGGTCGGGCCGAGGTCGAGCAGAATGAACGGGGCATCCATTTCAGCCTGGTCTTCCCGCCCCCGGCAGCCTGAACCGCGACCTATCGCTCAAACCACGCAACCGCCCGTCACCAAAGGACTTTTTCCGCTTGCCCAGGCAGGCTATGGGCTGCATCGACCCGCCCACTACTGTACATTCATCTACCTTAGGCAATAAGCAAGGGTGGTAGGCGATGAGCGTGGATGTCGAACTGGTGCTGGCCGGCAAGATCGGCTTCGCGGCGCACCAGAACGCGGTGCCCGTGCTGCGCGAATTGCGCCTCACCCACAGCGGCCAGGAAGCCCTCGCCGACCTCAGCCTGACGGTCACCGCCGAGCCAGCCTTCGTGGTCCCGCGCACCTGGCATCTGGAGCGCCTCGATCCCCAGGGCACCCTCTATCTCGATGATCGCGACCTCGAATTCGACGCCGCCCTGCTCGGCAGCCTGCAGGAAAGCCTGGTCGCCCAGCTGACCTTCACGGTGCGCCAGGGCGAGACGATCCTGCAGACGCGGCGCTATCCGGTCGAGCTGCTGGCCCGCAACCAGTGGGGTGGCGTGGACAGCATGCCGGAACTGGCGGCGGCCTTCGTCATGCCCAACGATCCGGCGGTGGAGCTCCTGCTGGGCGCGGCCGCCGAGGTCTTGCGTCGCGCCGGCAAGTCCACGGCGCTGGATGGGTACGAGAGCGGCTCGCGGCGGCGCGTCTGGGAACTGGGCTCGGCGCTCTGGTCGGCGTTGTGCGGTCTGCAACTGACCTATGCGGTGCCGCCCGCCAGCTTCGAGCGCCAGGGCCAGAAGATCCGCACGCCGGGCAGCATCCTCGACGGTGGCCTGGCCACCTGCCTGGATCTCGCCCTGCTCGCCTGCGCGGCGCTGGAACAGGCCGGCCTCAATCCGCTGCTGATCATCACCCGCGGCCATGCCTTCGCCGGAGTCTGGCTGCAACCCCAGGAATTCGCCCAGCTGCTCACCGACGACGCCGAGCCGGTGCGCAAGCGGGTGGCGCTCAAGGACCTGCTGGTCTTCGAGACCACCCAGGCCACCGCCTCGCCGCCGCCGTCCTTCAGCCAGGCCATGCAACTGGCCGAGCGGCAGCTGGACGACGAGACCTTCGTACTGGCCCTGGACGTCCGTCGTGCCCGCCTGCAACGCATCCGCCCGCTGGCGGTGCCGGGCCAGCCGGCCAGTAACGCGGACGGTCTGCTGCTGCCGGGCGAGGCCCTGGAAGAGGCCCCGCCGCTGCCGGCCTTCGACGTGGACGTCGAGGCGGCGCCGACCACCCCAGTCGGGCGCCTGGCGCTGTGGCAGCGCAAGCTGCTCGACCTCACCACCCGCAATCGCCTGCTGCATGTGCCGGACAACGCCCGCAGCGTGCCCCTGCTCTGCCCCGAGCCGGCGGCGCTGGAAGATCGCCTGGCCGAGGGCCGGGCGCTGCGCCTGGTGCCGCTGCCGGACCTGGCGGTGAGCGGCCGCGACGCCGTGCTGCACGAAGCCCGCGAGCACGAGAATCTCGACGACGAATACGCCCGCGGCGCCCTGGCCCGCGGCGAGGTGGTCGCCCCCCTGGATGCGACCAGGCTGGACGCGGCGCTGGTGGAACTCTATCGCCGCGCCCGCAGCGATCTCGACGAGGGCGGCGCCAACACCCTCTACCTGGCGCTGGGCTTCCTGCGCTGGAAAAAGGCCGCCGACGACCCCAAGCACTACCGCGCGCCGCTGATCCTGCTGCCGGTGCGCCTGGAACGGCAGAGCGCCGCCAGCGGCATCACCTTGCACCTGTTCGAGGACGAGCCGCGCTTCAACCTGACCCTGCTGGAGCTCCTGCGCCACGACTTCGACCTGGACATCCCCGGGCTCGACGGCCCGCTGCCCGGCGATGGCAACGGTATCGACGTGGACGGCATCTGGACCAGGATGCGGCGTGCGGTGCGCGACCTGCCCGGCTTCGAGGTCAGCAGCGAATTGCTGCTGGGCCAGTTCTCCTTTGCCAAGTACCTGATGTGGAAGGACCTCACCGAACGCAGCGACCAGCTGCTGGAAAGCCCGCTGGTGCGCCACCTGCTGGAACGCACCGCGGAATCCGGCGCCTACCTGGGCGGCGGCAGCTTTCCCCGCGAGCGCGAACTGGATCGCCAGGTCACCCCGGCCGAACTCTTCACCCCGCTGCCGGCGGATTCCTCGCAGCTGGCGGCGGTGCTGGCCTCGGCCGGTGGCCAGGATTTCGTGCTCGACGGCCCGCCCGGCACCGGCAAGTCCCAGACCATCGCCAACATGATCGCCCACAATCTGGCGCTCGGTCGGCGGGTGCTGTTCGTCGCCGAGAAGCGTGCGGCCCTGGACGTGGTGTATCGCCGCCTGGAGGCCCAGGGGCTTGGCGAGTTCTGCCTGGAACTGCATTCGAGCAAGGCCTCCAAGGCCGAGGTGCTCAAGCAGCTGGAGCGCGCCTGGGATACCCGCGACGGCCTCGACGAAGAGGAATGGCTGGTCGAGGCCGCCGAGGTGGAACGCCTGCGCGATCGCCTCAATGCCGTGGTGGAGCGCCTGCACCGGCGCTGGCCCAACGGCCTGACCCTGCAGCAGAGCATCGGTCGGGTATTGCGCGACGCCGCCCCTGATACCCCGCGCCTCGCCTGGTCCAACGCCGACGCCCATGACGCCGAGGGCCTGGCCGAGTTGCGCAACGCCGTGCGGCGCCTGGCCCTGCACGCCGAGACCGGCCGCAGCCTGGCGGCGGATTTCGCCCTCCTGCCGGCCCATCCCTGGTCCAACGCCTGGCAGGATGCCCTGGTCAGCGCCGCCGAACGGCTGCGCGATACCCAGCAGGCCTTGCAGCAGGCGCGGCAACGCCTGCGCGATGCCCTCGGTCTGCCACTGGCGGACCTGGTGGCGCCCCGGCGCCTGCTGGACTTCGCCGAGCTGCTGCAGAGCGCCGCTGGTCAGGACCTGGCCTTCGCCTTCGGGCCTGGCGCCGCCGAGCGTCAGCGCCAGCTGGGGCGCGCCCTGGAGTTGCTGCGCGACTACCAGACGCTGGAGCGCGAGCTGTCGGTGCCCTATGCCGCCGAAGCCTGTCGCCGTGTCGCCCTGACCCAGCTGGAAACCGCCT
The DNA here is from genome assembly GCF_009765395.1 of Pseudomonas sp. BAV 4579. Taxonomy (NCBI): domain Bacteria; kingdom Pseudomonadati; phylum Pseudomonadota; class Gammaproteobacteria; order Pseudomonadales; family Pseudomonadaceae; genus Pseudomonas; species Pseudomonas sp. BAV 4579. The sequence goes on from NZ_WHOV01000014.1 coordinate 47,905, forward strand.
GGGACGCCGCCGGGCAGCGCTTCTGGATCTTCGCCAGCCGCGCCCAGCGACAGGTCACCCAGGATCTCGCCCGCCAGGGCGAAACCCAGGGTCAGCCCGATGTGGCTGCCGATCTGCCGCGGCTGCGGCGTCAGCGCACCCTGCTCACCGAACTGGACGAGTTGACGCCCACCCTGGCCGGCATCAGTGGCTGGCAGGGTGTCACCAGCGCTCTCGACGCCCTGCTCGCGCGCCGCGCCCTGGCGGAACGACTGAGCGCGGCGCTGCCGACCCTGGCGGAAACCCCCGAGCAGCTGCTGGCCCTGCGCCAGGCGGCGGCGCGCCGGTTGCAGCATCCCGAGGACCAGCCGGTGGACACCACCCTGGCCCCGGCCAGCGGTGCCTTCGCCGAGGCCCTCGACGCGGCCGAAGCCGCCCGCCAGGCATTCGCCGCGCAGGCGGGATTGGCCAGTGACACCGCCGCCGCCGAACTGGTGCGTACCGCTGCCGCGCTGCTGCGTCAGCCGGGTCGCCTCAAGGCCTGGTGCGACTGGCAGCGGGTCCGCGAAGAAGCCGACGCCCTCGGCCTGGCCACTCTGATCACGCGCGCCACGGCCGCCCCGGTCGAGGACCTGGCAGCCCTGTTCGAGACCGCCTATGCCCGCTGGTTCGCCGCCACCGCGCTGGACGCCGAGCCGCTGCTGCGCGACTTCGTCCCGGCCGAGCACGAGAGCGATATCCAGGCCTATCGCCGGCTGGACGATCGCCTGCAGACCCTGGCCGTGCGCCATATCCGCGCCCTGCTCTGCCACGGCCTGCCCCCCAAGAACGACGCGGCGCGTCAGGGTGGCGGCTTCGCCGTGCTCAAGCACGAACTGCAGAAGCAGCGCCGACACAAGCCGCTGCGCCAGCTGGCCCTGGAAATGGGCGACGCCCTGGCGCGACTGGCGCCCTGCATGCTGATGAGTCCGCTGTCCATCGCCCAATACCTGCCGCCGGACGGCGGTCTGTTCGACCTGGTGATCTTCGACGAAGCCTCGCAGATCGCCCCCTGGGACGCGGTGGGTGCCATCGCCCGCGGCGTGCAGGTGGTGATCGCCGGCGACCCCCGGCAGATGCCGCCAACGCGCTTCTTCGACCGCGCCGCTGGCGAGGACGACACCGCCGAGGACCTGGAAAGCATCCTCGACGAATGCCTGGGCGCCGGCATCTACAGCCACAGCCTCAACTGGCACTACCGCAGTCGCCACGAGAGCCTGATCGCCTTTTCCAACCACCACTACTACGACGGCAAGCTCATCACCTTCCCCGCCCCGGAGATCCGTCCGAGCGCGGTGGAATGGCGGCGGGTCGATGGCGTCTACGCCAAGGGCAAGGGGCGGCACAATGCCCTGGAGGCCCAGGCCATGGTCGCCGAGGCGGTCAAGCGCCTGCTCGATCCGGCCTTTGCCGGCCTCAGCCTGGGCATCATCACCCTCAACAGCGAACAGCAGCGGCTGGTCACCGACCTGCTCGACCGGGCGCGCCAGCAGCACCCGGAGATCGAGGCGCACTTCGCCGAAGACCTGGCCGAGCCGGTGGTGGTGAAGAACCTGGAAACGGTCCAGGGCGACGAGCGCGACCTAATCATGCTCGGCATCGGCTTCGGTCCCACCGAGCCCGGCGCCAATACGATGTCGATGAATTTCGGTCCGCTGAACAAGGACGGTGGCTGGCGGCGCCTCAACGTCGCCGTGACCCGCGCGCGGCGGGAGATGCTGGTGTTCTCCTCCTTCGATCCGGGGCTGATCGACCTCAATCGCACCAATGCCCGTGCGGTGCGCGATCTCAAGCTGTTCCTGGAATTCGCCCAGCGCGGCCCCCAGGCCCTGGCGGCGGCGGTCAAGGGTTCGTTGGGCGGGCACGACTCGCCCTTCGAGGAAGCCGTGGCCCAGGCGCTAGAGGCCAAGGGCTGGCAGGTGGTGCCGCAGATCGGCGTGTCGCGCTTCCGCATCGACCTGGGCATCGTCCACCCCGATCGCCCGGGCGACTACCTGGTGGGCATCGAATGCGACGGCGCCACCTACCACAGCGCCGCCACCGCCCGTGACCGCGACAAGACCCGCAGCGCCATCCTCCAGGGCCTCGGCTGGACGCTCCTGCGCGTCTGGTCCACCGAATGGTGGATCGACCGCGCCGGGGCGACCGAGCGGTTGCATGGGGAGATCGAGAAGCTGCTGGAGGCGTCGCGGGCGAAGGGTTGAGGGTGAGGTCTGTTGGGCTTCGCTGCGCTCAACCCAACGATCCGCGCTCGACCCTGGCACCGTTGGTGGGGGCAACCCTCACCCCAGCCCTCTCCCCGAGGGAGAGGGGGCGATTGGGTCCGGCGCGGGTGGTGGCTTGTCCCCTGGTGTCCCGCTGCCAAGACGTCCGTAGCGCGGAAAACCGCGCAGCGTTTTCCACCGATCAACTGCACCTGGACGTGGATAAGGCTGCGCCGTTATCCACTCTACGCGGCTACCTCCTCTTCCTTTGGAAGAGGGCTGGGGTGGGGGTATTCCCGGGCATGCCGATGGCCAAAGGACTGTTGGGCTTCGCTGCGCTCAACCCAACCTACCAGGCACCTGCTCACACCGAACTACCCCCTCTCCCCTTGGGAGAGGGCTGGGGTGAGGGTATTCCCGGACAGGCTGATGGCCAAAGGACTGTTGGGCTTCGCGACGCTCAACCCAACCTAAAAGGCCCAACCTACGGAGCGCGATCAATTACAGGATATTCAACAGGTACTCGGTGATCAGCCGGGTCTCGGCCACGGTGCCGCCGGTGCTCTGGCTGCCGGAATGCCAGGCCTGGCGCAGGCGGAAGCTCAGGTCCTTGGCCAGGCCGTTCTGCAGGACGTACTTGGCCTCCAGATCGGTCTCGTGTTCCTTGTCGCCGTCGCCATAGAGGCCGGCATAGGCCGAATCGGCGGCCACGTGGCTGCCATCGATGCCGCTGCCGCGGGTATGCCGCACCATCAGGCTCAGCCCCGGCACACCGTAGCTTTCCATGTCCAGGTCGTAGCGGGCCTGCCAGCTGCGCTCGCCCGGGCCGTTGAAGTCGGAGAACTGCATCGAGTTGCCGAGCAGGATGGAGTCACCGAAGGACCCCGGCACCGGTGCGCCGAACACCGCGTAGTCGAAGGGCTGGTCGCCATGGATACGCTGGTGGATCAGGGTGAAGGTATGGGCGCCGGTCTGGAAGGCGGCGGCCAGCGAGCCGGCGGTGTTGGCGATGCTGCCGGCCTTGGCGCTGCCGGCGTCCAGGGTGCGATAGAGGTTGGCGTCGAAGGTCAGGCTCTGCTCGGCGGCCAGCGGCACCACATAGTTGAGGTTGCCGTAGTACTGGTCCCAGACGTCCTCGAAGTGCCCGGCATAGAGCGAGGCGCTCAGATGATCGCTGAACTTGTAGACGCCCCCGGCATAGCTGGCCGAGGCCGCTTCAACGCCGGCATAGCCGGCGAAGATGCCGCCGTCCGAACCGGTGGTGCGCGGCGCCGTGGCGGCGGTGAAGTGACCGCCTTCGAGCATCAGGTGATCGACCTCCTGACTCCCCAGGCTCCAGCCACGGGCGGTCTGGGGAAACAGCCAGTTGCCGCCCGCCGCCAGCACCGGCGCCGTGGGTTGCTGGTCACCGTACTTGAGCACGGTGTTGGAGACGCGCAGCTTGACCGCCGCCCCGCCCTTGCTGAATTCGCTGCGCTGGCTGCCGTCGCCGTCCACCGGCATGTTCGGGGTGTTGGCATGGCCATCGCCGCCATCCAGCTTGAGGCCCAGGTAGCCATAGGCATCCACGCCCACGCCCACGGTGCCCTGGGTGAAGCCCGAGGTGTAGTTGAGGAGGAAGGCCTGGGTCCAGCTGCGCGGATCGCGACTGTTGCGCGCGGCGGCGCCATGACCGTCGCCTTCGTTCTGGCGCAGGTAGTAGTAGTTGCGCAGCAACAGGGTCAGGTCACCGTCTTCGACGAAGCCCTTGGCATCGGACTGCTGACTGGCCAGGGCGGCGCCGCTGAGGAGCAGGCCGGGCACGCCGAGCAGCCAGGTACGCCGACGGGCAAAGGAGGAAAACAGCGATAGCTTCATGGGCGGTTCACTCGGGGATCTCGGTGGGAATCGTTAGGTCGCGAACGAGTTTGCCAGCTAGCGCCGGCGCATACCACTTCGCTGACCGTGGTCATCGTCCGGTCACCTTCCTGTGCTGCGCTGACGGTTCGCCCTCTGCGCCCGAGACAACCCATGCCCAGCCAGCCCTTTGCCGTCGATCTCGCCTATCGCCCGCGCCTCGCCGACCTGCGTCCCCTGTTGCCGGCGCAACCCGCCGGTCTGAGAAGCGTCGAGCCGCGCATCACCCCCGCGGCCAGCCTGGCGGATCGCCAGGGTTACCAGGCCGACTTCCTGGGCGCCTTCCAGGTCCCCTGGCCCCGTCCAAGCGCGGCCCTGGCCGGCGACGTCTATCCGCTGCCCGCCTCCGGCGATCGCCTGGACTACATCCACTTCTCGGTCACGCTCTCGCGCAGCCGGCGAATGGCGCTCTGGGTCGGCGTCAATATCGACGGCGACCAGCACGTCGAGGTGCCCCGCAGCCGCGATGCCTGGGCCTACGACGGCCGGGGGCCGCTGGAGGCTCAACTGGGCGAGGCACTCTATGCCGACAACCTGCTCGACCGCGGCCACCTGGTGCGCCGCCAGGACCCCAACTGGGGCGCCGCCGCCACCCAGGCCAACCGCGACACCTTCCACTTCACCAACTGCGCACCGCAGATGGCGGCCTTCAACCAGAAGACCTGGCTGGAGCTGGAGGACTATCTGCTCGACAACACCCAGCGCTGGCAGGCGCGCATCTCCGTCTTCAGCGGCCGGGTCCTGCGCGCGGATGACCGCCCCTATCGCGAGGCGCGGATTCCCGAGGCCTTCTGGAAGGTGGTGGCCTTTCTCGGTGACGACGGCAAGCCCTCCGCCAGCGCCTACCTGATCGACCAGCGCCGCGAGCTGGACGAGTTGTCCATCACCTTTGGCCGCCTGCGCACCTACCAGTGCAGCGTCCTGCGCATCGAGCAGCTGACCGGCATCGACTTCGGCCCGCTGCGCGACCACGACGGCTTTTCCAATGAGGAGCGGGCCACTGGCAGCCCCGTCGAGCGGGCCATCTTCGGCCCAGCCGATATCCTGCTCTAAGGCTTGTCTGTAAAGTCGCCGAGCGAAGGTCAGGCAAGGCAAAAATCCGTGAGGAAGCGGAGTTTACGAATGGTAAATGAGCATTCCGAACGGATTTTTAACGCCGCATGACCAAGCGCAGGCACTTTTCAGACAAAGCCTATCCCGGCTGCACGCAGGCGCGCGGCAGGCTGTTGCGCACGCCCAGCGCCGCCAGCAGGATCACCCCGCCCAGATAGAGTTCGGCGGCGCCGGCCAGGCCCAGCAGCGGCACCAGGGCGCTGACCGCCAGGGCGGGCAGGCAGAACGCCAGGTAGCTGAGCACATAGAAGGCGGCCAGCAACCCGGCGCGCTGAGTCGGTTCCGCCAGCGGCAGCAGACTGCGGGTGGCGCCGAGAAAACCGCTGCCGAAGCCGACGCCGGTCACCAGGGTACCCAGGGCGAAGAAGCCCAGCTGACCGCTGGCCACCGCCAGCCAGAGCACGGCCGGACCGGCCACCAGGGTGACCGCGCCCAGGCGCAGCAGGCGCGGCGCCGGCCAGAGGTGCAAGCCGTGCAGACAGGCCGCACCGGTGAGCGTCAGACCGGCCACCACCCCTCCGCCGACCAGGATCGACGTCGTACCGGTCGCCGCCTTGACCAGCCCCGGCATCAACGACAGATAGAAGCCGCCCACCGCCCAGACCGCCAGCTCCAGCGGCAATACCCGCCAGAGCATGGCGCGAGCCTGGGGCGGCACCGCCAGCTGGGGCCGCAAGGCGGCGAACAGGCCCGGCCGGCGCGGTACGCGATCGGGCAGGCGCAGCAGCGCCAGGCCCTGCAACACGAACAGCAGCAGGAACAGCCGATAGACCAGTTGCAGCGGCGCCGGCGCGAATTCCACCAGCAGACCGCAACCCAGCGCGCCGACCGCCATGCCGAGCAGGGGCGTCAGGCTGTTCAACCAGGGGCCGCGCTCGGCATCCACGTCGAGCAGCGCCGCACCCAGGGCACTGGTGGCGATCCCGGTCGCCAGGCCCTGCAAGGCGCGGGCAAGGACCAGATCCGCCAGACCCTGGGCCTGCTGGAACAGCAGCATGGAACCCGCTTCCAGCACCAGCGCCACCAGGATCACCGACCGGCGCCCCAGGTGATCGGACAGCCGCCCGCCCACCAGCAAGGCGGCCAGCAGGGCAAAGGCATAGACGGCGAACACCAGCGTCAGCCAGAAGGTGGAAAAGCCCCAGGCCTGCTGGTAGCTGGCATAGAGGGGGGTCGGCGCACTGGACGCGGCGAGGAAGGTCAGCAGCACCGAGCCCAGCAGCGTCAGGCGTGCGGAGGAAGAGCCGTTCAGCGAAGACATGCCCACACCTTAAAGCTAAATAATTGCTTTAAAGCCTGAACCCTTCCGACAGCAAAAGCAATGCGTTTGCGTTAAGAGCCGGGTATCCTGTCAGCATGACCAACAAGCAAGCCCGCCCCGGCGGCCGCAGTGCCCGGGTTCAGCAAGCCATCCACGAGGCCGTCCTGGCGCTCCTGCAGGAGCAGCCCCGGGAAGCCCTCACCGTCCCCCTGATCGCCGCGCGCGCCGGGGTCACGCCTTCGACCCTCTATCGTCGCTGGGGCAATCTGCCCAGCCTGCTGGCCGACGTCGACCTGCAGCGCCTGCGCCCGGACCAGCCGCCAGAGGATACCGGCAGCCTCAGAGGCGATCTCGAACGCTGGCTGGAACACTATGTCGACGACCTTGCCTCCACCCCTGGCCAGGCCATGCTCAGGGATGCCCTGGCCGCCACCGATCCGGGATGTGCGTTGCGCTGCACCGAGCCGACCCGGGAGCGCCTGGAGCTGCTGCTCGAACGCGCCCACCGACGTGGCGAGCCGGCGCCGACCCTGGACGCCCTGCTCGACGGCCTGGTCGCCCCGCTGATCTATCGCACCCTGTTCGGCGCCGAACGCCCCGACCTGGCGCTGTGCCTGCAGCTGCTCGCCCGGGTACTGCGGCCAGACCGCTAGGAAAAGCACCGGTCACTAAACGACGAGGCCCGGGCTGTCACCAGTCCGGGCCTCGTGCCTTGTCAGCGGATCCCAGGGGATCCGCCAGAGGTTGCGCTTAGGCGGCGACCACCTTGTTGGCCGGCTGGGTACGACGACCCAGGGCACCACCGATGGCACCGACGATGCCGCCGATCACCAGGCTGATCAGCAGGACCCAGCTGGCCTGGGAAACCTTGCGGGCAGCCACGTCAGCCGCTTCGCGGGCCTTCTGCTCGGCCTGGGCCTTGAGCTCCTGGTACTTGGCATAGGCCTGCTGATAGGTCTGCTGGGCCTTGTCGACGATGGCGTTGGCCTCGGCGTCGCTCTTGCCAGTGCGAGCCTTGATCAGGTTCACCAGAGCCTGACGGTCAGCGGCGTTCCAGGCCTGGTCGCCACGCTGCTTCAGACGATCCAGCAGGGCGGTCAGCTGGTCATCGGTCTGCTGCGGATTGTTGGCGCTGTTCTGGGCAGTGTTCTTGGCATCCTGTTCGGCGCCCTGAGCCTGCTGCTTGAGGTTCTCCGGCTGCAGCTCGGTCTTGCCGGTCTGGCGCAGCGCGGTTTCCAGTTCGTTCTGCAGATCACCCAGGTCGAGCTGGATGCCCTGCTGACGCAGTTGGTCCTGAACCTGGTTGGTCAGGGCCGGTGCAACCTGGGACAGGCCGCTGCCGACCATCGACAGGCCACTGCCCGCCACATTCAGACCGGTGCGCACCACGCCGCTCACGGCACTGGACACCAGATAGACGCTGACCAGGGTCACGCTGGCCCAGACCAGGATGCCGTGCAGGGCGCCTTCGCGCTGCGCCAGGCGACCGGCGATCCAGGCGCCGACGAAGACCGAAACCACGGCGCTGACGCCGACCCAGATACCGGTGCCCTTGCCCAGGCCGGACAGCGGATTGGCTTCCTGTTGCGGATCGATGGAAGCCGAGCCGATGGCGGTGCCGAGCAGGCTCAGCAGCAGCGAAACGGTCAGGGCGATGACCACGCCGGCGATGATCGAACTCCAGGAAATGCGCTTCAGCAGGGGCGCGGTGGCAGTGGCCGTGGTGGCTGCATAGGCGGGGGTGTGACGGGCGTCATAGGACATGGCAAGTGCTCCGGGTGGTTATGGGAAGAACTTATTGTGGTAACGGATTGATACCGTCACGCTTTCACAAGTTCCCAGACCCCTGTTCCAGAGCCCTCAGAGGTCGTAGGACCTCAGTTGTCCGCTATCCGAGCAGGATGTCGGCCAGCAGCTTCACATTGAGCACCACGATCAGCCCGGCGATCGCCCAGGCCAGCACCTGCGTGACCCGACCGATGACGAAGCTGCCCATCAGCTGGCGGTCCGAGACGAAGCGCACCAGCGGGATGACCGCGAAGGGCAGTTGCATGGACAGCACCACCTGGCTGAGCACCAGCAGCTTGGCCGTACCGCTCTCGCCATAGAGGCCGGTCACCACCACCACCGGGATCACGGCGATGCCCCGGGTGATCAGCCGCCGCGCCCAGTCGGGAATGCGCAGCGACAGGAAGCCCTCCATGACGATCTGGCCGGCCAGGGTCGCGGTGACCGTGGAGTTGATGCCCGACGCCAGCAGCGCCACCGCGAACAACAGAGAGGCGATGCCGACGCCCAGCATCGGCGACAGCAGGTGGTAGGCGTCCTGGATCTCGGCCACGTCGGTGCGCCCGGCGCTATGGAACACCGCCGCGGCGGTGATCAGGATGGCGGCGTTGACGAACAGCGCCAGCATCAGCGCCAGGGTACTGTCGGCCACCGCCCAGCGCAGCCCCATGCGCCGCCCCGCCTCGGTGCGCGGATAGGCGCGGGTCTGCACGATGGACGAATGCAGATAGAGGTTATGGGGCATCACGGTGGCACCGATGATGCCGATGGCCAGGTACAGCGCGGCCGGATTGGTGACGATCTCCGCCTTGGGCAGGAAGCCGTCGACAATCGCCGCCAGCGACGGCTGGGCCAGCACCATCTGCACGCCGAAGCAGACGAAGATCAGCGTCAGCAGGGCAATGACGAAGGCTTCCAGCCAGCGAAAGCCGCGATTCATCAGCAGCAGGATGAGAAAGACGTCCAGCGCCGTGAGGATGGCGCCCCACATCAGCGGGATGCCGAACAGCAGATTCAGCGCGATGGCGGTGCCGATCACCTCGGCCAGGTCGCAGGCGATGATGGCGATCTCGCAGGCGATCCACAGCAGCAGGCTCACCGGCCGCGAATAGCGCGCGCGGCAGGCCTGGGCCAGGTCCAGCCCGGTGGCGATGCCCAGGCGTGCGGCCAGGGCCTGCAGCAGGATGGCCATGAGATTGGAGAGCAGGATCACCGACAGCAGCAGGTAGCCGAATTGCGAGCCACCGGCCAGGTCCGTGGCCCAGTTGCCCGGATCCATGTAGCCCACCGAGACCATGTAGCCGGGGCCGATAAAGGCCAGCAGCCGGCGCAGCCAGCTGCCGCCTTCGGGCACCGGCACGCTGGCATTCATCCGCCCCAGGCTGGGCCGGGCGGACGGCGCAGGCTCCTGCCAGGCAGGCTCGACGTAGCTGGCGGACTCTTTCATGGCGGACTCGTGCGGCAAGGTAGGACTACCCTTTGGAGAATTTAGCCTAGGCTAAAATTCACACATCCAGCAATAAAAAATCTCTATCTCATCCGTCGATAACGCCCATTGGCGAAGGAATCTTTGGTATTCGCCCGCAACTCGGTCAAAATGGCGCCCGCACGCGTCCTCTCGACGCGCCTCAGGTCTTTGCGGAGAAGGTCATTCAGGTGGGCAACATGACAAAGGACGACGAACTGCTGAATCGGTTGGTCGATCCATCCATTCATATGGAAGGTTTTCAACAGGTCCGCGAAGCCCATCGTCAGGAGCTGATCGAAGACTATGTCGAGCTCATTTCCGACCTCATCCGGGACGGCGGTGAAGCCCGTCAGGTGGACATCGCCGCGCGCATCGGCGTCGCCCAGCCGACCGTGGCCAAGATGCTCAAGCGCCTGGCCGCCGCCGGCCTGATCGTGCAGCGTCCCTACCGCGGCGTCTTCCTCACCCCCGCAGGCGAAGCCCTGGCCGAAGCCAGTCGCGCGCGCCACCACGTGGTGGAGACCTTCCTGCTGACCCTGGGCGTGGACGCCGATACCGCACGGCGCGATGCCGAGGGCATGGAGCACCATGTCAGCGAGGCCACCCTGGCCGTCTTCCGGCGCTTCATCGCCAGCCGTCAGGCCTGACGCCTGCGGCTTTAGTCGAAAGTCGCTCAGCTTCCCTTAAGAAAATCCCGGGACCGTCGAAGTAGTGGAAGTCATACTTTCACTCCTCTCGGTGCCCTGCCATGTTCAATCGCTCCCTCAAGACCGAACTCGCCCAACTGCGTGCCGAAGTCGCCGAATTGCGTCAGTTGCACGCGGGCTTCGAAAGCCAGGCGCTCAGTCTTACCGTGGATGAGCGTGGCAACATCGAGAAGGTCAACGAGCGCTTCTGCCGCGAGATGGGCTATCGCGCCGAGAACGTGGTGGGGCGTCCGCTGGATGCCTTCATTCCCGAATACGTCAAACAATTGCCCTGCTATCGCAATCTCAAGAGCGCGCTCAGCCAGGGCCAGCAGACCAGCGGCATGTACCGCCTGCTGCGGGCCAACGGCCAGGAAGCCTGGCTCTATGCCACCTGGCAGCCGCTGCGTGACGCCGATGGCCGCATCCACAAGACCATCTGCTACGGCAACGACCGTACCGAACAGGTGGAGACCTCCACCGAGCACTCCGGTCTGATCAACGCCCTGCTGAGATCCACCGCGGTCATCGAATTCAACCTGGCCGGCGAGGGGCTCACCGCCAACGACCGCTTCCTGCAGGGCATGGGCTATTCGCTCAAGCAGATCCAGGGCAAGCACCACCGCATGTTCTGCACCAGCGAAGAGAGTCACTCCGCCGACTACCAGGCGTTCTGGGCGCGGCTGAATCGCGGCGAATTCATCGCCAGCCGCTTCAAGCGCATCGACAGCCACGGTCGCACCGTCTGGCTGGAAGCCTCCTACAACCCGGTGCTCAATACCCGTGGCGAGCTGTACAAGGTGGTGAAATTCGCCACCGTCATCACCGCCCAGGTGGAACAGGAACAGGCGGTGGCCGAGGCGGCCAAGGTCGCCTTCGACATCTCCCAGCAGACCGACGAAAGCGCTCGTCAGGGTGCCGAGGTGGTGCAGGACACCGTCGCGGTGATGCGCAAGATCGCCGAGGAATTGCAGGTCGCGTCCAACGGCATCGAGGCCCTGGGCGAGCAGTCGCTGGTGATCAGCACCATCGTCAAGACCATCAGCGGGATCGCCGAACAGACCAACCTGCTGGCGCTCAACGCCGCCATCGAGGCGGCGCGGGCCGGTGAACAGGGCCGCGGTTTCGCCGTGGTGGCCGACGAGGTCCGCCAACTGGCCGGCCGCACCAGCAAGGCCACCGAGGAGATCGTCGGCGTAGTGCAGCAGAACCAGCAACTGGCGCAGACCGCCGTGGCCAACATGGCGGCGAGCAAGCACCAGGCGGAACAGGGCCTGCAACTGGCCAACGCCGCGGGCACCCGCATCACCGAGATCCAGGACGGCGCCCAGCGCGTGGTCGGGCGGTGGGGCAGTTCGCCCGCCGCCTCAACTAGCCCGCGGACCGGCGCCCGCCTCAGGCCGGCGCCGGACGCCGCCACCCGAGCAGCCCCAGCGCCGCCAGGGTTACCCCCAGGCTGACCAGCAGGCACAGCCCGAGCAGGCCTCGGTCGCCCCAGCTCTCCCGTGCCAGGGCATAGCACCAGGGCGCGGCCGCCGAGAGCAGGAAGCTCGGCGCCAGCAGCTTGCCGGTCAGGCGCGCATAGAGCGCCCGGTCGAACAACTCCAGTGGTAGGCTGGCCCGCAGCACCGCCACCAGGCCGTTCAGGGCGCCATAGAGAAAGACGAAGCCGGCGGTGAGGCCCAGATGGCCTTCGCTCGCCAGCGCCAGGGCGAAACTCAGCGGCAGGCCGAGGCCCAGCACCAGATTGAGCTGACGCGCCGAAAGCCGCTGGCCGGAAGCCAGCTCCGCCAGCCGCGCGCAGACCTGGCCGATCCCCCATAGCGCCGCCACCCCCACCGGCACC
>NZ_WHOV01000146.1:0-5817 GCF_009765395.1 Pseudomonas sp. BAV 4579
AAAGATATCAAAACGCCGGTGAGCCAGTAATAGCAACGCTTCCAGAATAATGATATCAAATTGCCGGATTTTCGCTTTTTTTAGAAATCGCAAAATCTCTCACAAAGCCCGCCCTTGAGGGGTTGCCACGGTGATGGCACGAAGAGAACCTTGCTTAGGCGAAGCGCACATCTTCGATTCTTAATACACATGTACGGCGCCTCGCTCGAATTTAATAAATTCAAAAGTCGGGCTGGGGATTCTCATTGTGATTTATGAAATTCTTGACGTACAAAGTCCCTATGAAATTATTGATGTTGCGTTTGACAAGGGATATGCGGTTTTTAAAAGATTTGATTCTTCCTATGGACTGATTAAATCTTATCCTCACAGTGCTTTCGCGCTTGACCAAAAAGGAATATTAGCTGCAGTTTATCAAGACTTATCGACAAAGCTCGTTAACTCATTAATTTCACCTATCATAATGAAATACGAGAACTTTGGTGCTGCGTTCACTCATATAACGCCAGACCAAAAAGATCCAAAATCACTGAAGCACTTAAGAGGACATACGGACGGTGCCTTCTTGCACTTCCCGACCGAAAAGCCTCTATCAAAGTTACAGATACCTGAGTTAATAGGTCTCTACTGCATAAGAAATCCAGGGAATGTGTGCACGACTGTCTATCCGCTTGATGATGTTCTTGATGGCCTACCCGATATACACATAGACACATTACTTGGGGAGAATTACCTGATAGGCATACAAGCAAGCTGGAATATGCCTAGATCATTCATCTTGCATGAGCGGCCCAGGAGCCTATTGGCGATAGACAAGGTAAGTGGAAAATATTTTGTAAGATTTAGCCACTCCAAAGTTTTACCTTTATCCCCTAAAGCAAAGCTAGCCCTAAATTTTTTTAAAGATAGACTACCGCTCCATGAGAAAAATATAAGCCTTATTGCAGGAGACTTATTAATTATAAATAACATGCGCTCTATCTACGGTCGCTCTACTGCTCCTAATGAAGACAGCGTCACCGCTAGACGCCGTTGGCTACTTCGTTTCTATGCAAGATCTATCAGGTGACCCCATGATTTCTGACAAATACTTAGCCCATTTTAGCGAAGATGACCAAGTTGCTTTGGAGAAGGCTCTCCGGAAACAGCAACTTTCGGGAACCTCTGTGGTAGTTGAAGAATATGAAGCCGCTTTAGAAAGTTACTTCGACTCCAAGGTCGTTTCTACAAGTTCAGGATCTGCAGCCATCCATGCCGCTCTTGTAGCTGCAGGAGTGCGAGATGGTAATGAAGTAATATTGCCAGGAATTTCGCCAATCCCTACGATACTGCCGGTCCTAGCAGTGGGGGCTAAGCCAGTTTTTGTCGATATAGAAAGCAAGTGCTGTCAGTCTATAACGCTTGAATCATTTAAAGCTGCCGTCTCTGATAAAACCAAAGCTGTAATATGCCTACCCTTTTGGGGATATCCAGCAGGGTATAGTGACATCGTAAATTATTGTACAGAAAGGGGTATTGCATCTATTGAGGATGCAGCGCAAGCGATCGGCGCCCTTGATGCCGGAAAAATGATTGGAACCATTGCAGACTTCGGTTGCTTTTCCACTCATGATAGAAAGCTGCTATCTACAGGGGAAGGTGGGTTCGTAGTGTGCAAGAACCAAATTGACGCTGAAAAGATAAGGAAATTTATAAGGCTTGGCGGGATGAAGGGAGACATGTATGGACCAAATTACAAACTATCTGCTTTGCAAGCAGCTCTAGGCAACTCAAGACTAAAACATGTGACGAGCCAGATAAAGCTGAGAACGGAAAACGCCAATAGCATTAAAGCAAATATCGATGGAAAATTTTGGAAAGAGATGTCATTTAAGGAAGCTGCCCCAAATTACTACCTGCTCGCGCTCTATCCACAGATAGAAAATCCTATCTCGATACATCAACCTCTCAAGCAGCTTGGAATTACCACAGATTACTTAAATTATGGGTCTGGACAGTACCGGAAAGAGCTCTTTTCAAGCGAAAAATTACAACTGCCTAACACGCATGATTTTATCGAAGGTTGCGTTACCCTTCCTGTTCACCCCGACATATCAAAAACTACTATCGCTGACATCTGCTCTATTCTTAACAATGTACAAAGAGAGGTCTCCTAAATGGCTAGAAATCAGACACTGATTATTATAAAACCTGATGCCGTGCACCGCGGACTAGTTGGATCTCTGCTAGGCAAGATTGAAAGGTGCGGGTTCAAACTGAAAGGACTTAAAGCCATTATGCTGAGCGATTCGCAGTTTTATGCTCTATATCCAAAGATAAGAGGTAAGAGTTTCGAACAGCAGTTTCGCGCAGTGATGATGTCTGGGCCTTGCATCCCTTGTGTTTTTGAAGGAAATGAAGCGATAAAATCGCTCTTTAGTCTTGCTGGCACTAAGAGCCATCCAGAAGACGATCTTAGCATGTCCCTGCGTAAAACTTATAGTAGTTGGACTGGCGCAGACGTCATCCACCGAGCTGACAGCGAAGAGGAAGCTAAAAGGCATATCAGCATATTCTTTAAAGAGTCGGAGCTGTTGAACTACTATAAGACTGGAGAAGAGTTCTCCAGCCAAGAAGCGTGGGATGAACATGGCCATCGTTGGTTATGACTGTACTACTACCGATGTCATCAGATTTTCTTGAAATTTCAGTTCGAACCAAAAAAATCGAGCTTCCAGTCCAGCGCATTCTTAACTTACTGGACTTGTCTTCGGTTCGTTGTCTATTTGCATGCGGATCTTTTATTGAAGGTATAGGTAACAGCCTTTCTGATCTTGATATAATTGTCATTCACTCTTCTGATAATGAAAGGGAAATTTCAGTACAATCGAGATCTGAAGAAATTTATCTAGAGGATTTGTGCCTTAATATCGACTTTGAGCACTGGATTGAGGACGAGATTCATAGCGTACTCTGTAGCGTGAGTGAAGCTAGCATTGCTGGTCGCGTATACCATCTCAGCCTATTCACTGCCACTCCAAGCTTTAAAGAGTCGCGACTCCTTCACAACCTACTCACTGCAACGCCAATATATGGTTCCAAATGCCTATCTACTTATATCGCCGAAATCAAAATCCCCGAATATAGCGTTATGAGATTTAACTCGATCGCAGCGTCGTACGAGGACATGAAAGATATTTTTGGAATGTATTTTTCGGAAGAGAAATTTCTCGCCAATGAGTTGCTGCGCGAGTATTTGATCACACAATTACAAGCGTTGACCCACTTAAATTTCAACACCAACTTTAGAAGAAAATGGTTGTATAATTATGCCAACAAGCTCCCCTCAACACATGATCATATAATGACAGATCTCATGAAAATTCTATATTCGAGCGACTACCGACATAGCGAGCCCAGCGCTATTTTTTTACACATGATGTTTCTGTTGAAAAAAATCTTTGCTGCTTTCTATCAAACGATAGGTAGCTCTTCCCCCTTAAAGGATGCTCTGGACGTTTCAGAATTACTTACGCTCTCAGGAGACTTCTCAGCAGAGCGAAACAGAGCTCTTGATTTCAGAAAAGCAGCTATAGGCATTAATAATTTTAATATAGAAAGACTTTTAAGTAAAAACTACTGGGGACTTTAGCATGCCTAGGCAATTAAGCAGTCTGAACTGCATCAATAGCGGCATACTAAGCTTCACCATGACGATTACCACGCCGATTTAATTTAAGCGTAACTTATACTCATCTTGCACAACCATTTTTTCAATTTACCCCTCAATTTCCTCCATAAATTCTTCTACAAAACGGCGCAACCTTAGGGCTCTTATCTCAGCCAACCTAATACCCTCATTAGTCTTAAAGTCGTCAGATAAATTCAAGAGTTTCACGTGAAAATGCTCGATAGCATATTTCTTATCCTGGTACTTTCTGCTAACAGCTTGAGGATTGTTAGGGTCATATAGAGCGGAGCCCATCCTTCCGGCCACATAAAAGCATCTTGCGATGCCTATAGCTCCAATTGCGTCTAACCGATCCGCATCTTGTAAGATTTTAGCCTCAATCGTTTGAGGCGCGATTCCAGCCGAATAACTATGGGATTCTATAGCGTGGGTCACAAGATCAATTTTTTGTGAATCCCAATTTAGTTCTTTTAAGATTTCGCGTGATCTAGCTGCCGATATCGTCGAAGCGCTACTCCGCAATAACGAGCTTTTCTCTACGTGTACACAGTCATGCAGGATCGTTGCCGCCAGAAGTATTTCTAAACTTCCTCCTTCCACTTTTTGTATTTTTTTAACGTTAGCCCATACCCTAAGAATGTGAGATATGTCATGAGAGCCGTCTCCGCTATCATTCAAATAACCTAGATAGCTAGAAGCTTCATCAGGAAGCAGATACATTTCATCTTTTATACTATTCATTTCAGTTCCTCATCGTATCCTTAAACAAACAAGACTCTTAGATTTCTGTTGGCCTACGCCGCTCAACCACTAGTAATACACCGGCATCATGCTTAATGGTCTTTTCCTCAGGCGCACAAAAAATCCTGCAGATGAATGCGCAAAAATAACGCACATTGATTCTAGACAATTCATAATTCGCTTTATGATTTATCCTTAGAAAAATTACGTATCATATTACCCCCCATCGTAGACGCGTAATTTGAGCAAGCCGTTAATTCTAATCACTCTGTCAATGGTGCCAGACGAGCACCAACTGATAGATAGGTAATCACTATTCGATTCGTCGAGCGAGGGCAGCGTTAGGCAAGTCAACCCTCAGCCTAACCTCCTGAGAGCTAGATAAGGTTTCCTGCTGACCCTCTCCTACGCTTCTGCGACCGTGCAAGACATCTTGTGCGAGGCCCCCTATGAAGCGCCCTTCCCTATCGCAAACACTTGTTGCGACCGGCTTTACCGCCCTATTCGGCGCATCTCTATACCTGTTCCTTCAGGTCAAGCACGACCTCGACGCTACAACTGATCAAGATTTGGTCAAAGCGATCATTCTGCGCCTGGATGGAATGGAAGATCGCCTGGATCACTTCGCCAGCAGCAAGCCTGTCCAAGATGCGGTCTTCCGGGCAAGTCAGCAGGCGCTGCCACAGCGTATTTATACCGGCCAGGCCATGCTGGTGGAAACCCAGCGGGCAAAACAGGCCGTCCTGGATGGGGTGGCTCAAGCAGGCGACCTGATGGTGCTTGAGGCCAAGTTGGAAAGGCTGCAAAGCGACCTTGGGGACATGCGTAAAAAAGCAGTGGAGCCCGCCAACGCGCCGCCCCTACTGATTGTCCCCAAGCAGCGCGGCACGCCAGCGATCGCGCGCAACTCAGTACTAGCCAAGCCGATCGAGAGGCCTCCTTCCTTCACCGTTTTCGGCGTCACGCACCGCTGTAGTGGGGGCTTCCTTTCCATTATTACGCTCGGCGGCACCCAGCTCAGCGAGCTCTACCCAGTGCGCGAGGGCGACAACGCCGTCGGGCCCCGTTGGCGGCTGGCCAATAACTACGATCACAAGGCGGGCATTCCCTCCGAGGCCACTCTGCAAGAGAGCGGCACCCGACTACGCGGGAGGGGCGCGCAGCTGGTCCCCTGGTCCTGGACGCTCAATGTCGCTGGCGCCGGCTATCGCTTCGCCACCTGCGCTAATGCCTGCATTTCGCTGCTGGTCGCGCTGAGCACAGCCGGCGCCAAGCGCGCCGACGTCGGCATCGCCCAGGTCAATATGGGCTGGAACGGCCATCGCTTCGGTCGTGGCGTCTCGCCCAGTGAAGCGCTCAACCCCTACAAGAACCTGGAAGTCGCAGCGCAGATGCTCGCCGAGCTG
>NZ_WHOV01000147.1:0-2768 GCF_009765395.1 Pseudomonas sp. BAV 4579
CCGCACCACCACCGCTCCGCTCCTCCCCTCTCCCCCCGGGAGAGGGCCGGGGTGAGGGCCCGCCAGCGCATCCGGCCACAATGCCCGGTGCCCGGCACCAGAAACGAGGCCACGCCCGCCCTCCCCCGGGAGACGTCGCGCAGGAGCCTTTACCCATCGACGAGGCCGAGCATGTCCCTACGCCTTTTTCTTCTGCCCCTGCTGTTGCTGCTCGTGGGCACCGCCCAGGCCGGTCCCGCCGCCGAGCTGGCCGCCGCCAGCGCCAACGACCAGGCCAAGCTGCTGCAGGACTGGGCCGCCGCGCCCGATCCCGCCCAACTCCCGGTGCTCCAAGCACTGCAGGACGGCCGCTTCTATGTCGACGAAGACAAGCGCCCCTTCTACAAGACCGGCGATAGCTACAGCGCCGCCGAAGGGGACGCCACGGCGCCCACCGGCACGCCCAAGCAGATCCGCCTGAACAACCGCCTGCGCATCCTCATCGGCGCTGCCCAGGCCAGCGGCGGGCTGCTGTCCACGGATGCCGGCGTGCGCCTGGCCGCCGCCCAGGCCCTGCGCCAGGAGGCCAAGCCCGAGCAGCGTGCCTTCCTGGAAAAACGCCTGCAGAGCGAAGCCGACAAGGAAGTGCGAGGCGCCCTCGCCGCCGCCCTGGCCAACCTGCAGCTGACCGATCCCGATCCCGCCGTGCGCCTGGCCGCGGTACGCCTGCTCGGCGAATCCGGCGAGCCCCAGGCCAAGACCCGCCTGCAGGCCCTGCTCGATCCCACGGTGGAAGCCAACGAAGACGTCCGCAAGGCCGCCGCTACCGGCCTGGCCCAGGTGGACCGCAAGCTGCTGCTGGGCGATCTGCTCGGCCAGGCCTTCACCGGGCTGTCGCTGGGCTCCATCCTGTTGCTCGCCGCCCTGGGCCTGGCCATCACCTATGGCCTGCTCGGCGTCATCAACATGGCCCATGGCGAGATGCTGATGCTCGGCGCCTACAGCACCTATATGGTGCAGCTGACCCTGCAGCGCCTGGCCCCCGAGTGGCTGGCCTGGTATCCGCTGCTGGCACTGCCGGTAGCCTTCGCCGTCACTGCCGCCATCGGCATGGCGCTGGAGCGCACCGTGATCCGCCATCTTTATGGCCGACCGCTGGAAACCTTGCTGGCCACTTGGGGCATCAGTCTGATGCTGATCCAGGCGGTGCGGGTGCTGTTCGGCGCCCAGAACGTCGAGGTGGCCAACCCGGCCTGGCTGTCCGGCGGCATCCAGGTGCTGCCCAACCTGCTCCTGCCGTGGAACCGGGTGATCATCCTCGGCTTCGTGGTCTTCGTGCTGGTCCTGACCTGGGCCCTGCTGAACAAGACCCGGCTGGGCCTCAACGTGCGCGCCGTGACCCAGAATCGCAACATGGCCGCCTGCTGCGGCGTCCCCACCGGGCGCATCGACATGCTCGCCTTCGGCCTTGGCTCCGGCATCGCCGGTCTCGGTGGCGTGGCCCTGTCGCAGATCGGCAACGTCGGCCCGGACCTCGGCCAGAGCTACATCATCGACTCCTTCCTGGTGGTGGTGCTCGGCGGCGTCGGCCAACTGGCCGGCAGCGTGCTGGCGGCCTTCGGCCTGGGCATCGTCAACAAGATCCTCGAACCCCAGATCGGCGCCGTGCTGGGCAAGATCCTCATCCTCGGCCTGATCATCCTGTTCATCCAGAAGCGGCCCCAGGGCCTGTTCGCCCTCAAGGGAAGGGTCATCGATTGAACCAGCCACTCGCGCTTACCGCTGTGCAGAAGGCCGGGCCGCGCCTGAGCCTGGCCGTGCTCGGCCTGGCCCTCGCCGTACTGATCGCCCTGCCGCTGCTGTCCCTGCTGCCGGCCGACAATGCCTTCCAGGTCTCGGCCTACACCCTGACCCTGGTGGGCAAGATCCTCTGCTACGCCATCGTCGCCCTGGCCCTGGACCTGGTCTGGGGCTATGCCGGGATGCTCTCCCTCGGCCACGGGCTGTTCTTCGCCCTCGGCGGCTACGCCATGGGCATGTACCTGATGCGCCAGGCCGCCGGCGACGGGCTGCCCCCCTTCATGAGCTTTCTCTCCTGGACCAGTTATCCCTGGTTCTGGGCCGGCACCGACCATTTCCTCTGGGCGCTGTGCCTGGCGGTCCTGGCCCCCGGTCTGCTGGCCCTGGCGTTCGGCTTCTTCGCCTTCCGCTCGAAGATCAAGGGCGTCTACTTCTCGATCATGACCCAGGCGCTGACCTTTGCCGGCATGCTGCTGTTCTTTCGCAACGAGACCGGCTTCGGCGGCAACAACGGCTTCACCGGCTTCACCACCCTGCTGGGCTTTCCGGTGGCCGCCCAGGGCACCCGCGCGGTGCTCTTCCTGCTCACCGTGGCTCTACTGACCGCCAGCCTCTGGCTGGGCTGGCGCCTGGCGCAGAGCAAGTTCGGCCGCATCCTCACGGCGATCCGCGACGCCGAGAACCGGGTGACCTTCTGCGGCTACGATCCCCGCGGCTTCAAGCTGTTCGTCTGGGTGCTCTCGGCGGTGCTCTGCGGCCTGGCCGGCGCCCTCTATGTGCCCCAGGTGGGCATCATCAACCCCAGCGAGATGGTCCCGACCAACTCCATCGAAGCGGCCATCTGGGTCGCCCTCGGCGGACGCGGCAGCCTGATCGGCCCGGTGCTCGGCGCCGGCATCGTCAACGGCGCCAAGAGCTGGTTCACCGTGGCCTTTCCCGAATACTGGCTGTTCTTTCTCGGCGCCCTGTTCATCGTCGTCACCCTCTAT
>NZ_WHOV01000148.1:0-301 GCF_009765395.1 Pseudomonas sp. BAV 4579
TCAAGGCCGGCCAGCAGTTGTATCAGATCGATCCGCGCACCTACGAGGCCAACGTCAACTCGGCCAAGGCGTCGCTGGCCCAGGCCCAGGCGACCCTGGCCTCCAACCGGCTCAAGGCCCAGCGCTATGGCGCCCTGGTCAAGGAGCAGGCGATCAGCAAGCAGGAAGCCGACGATGCGCTGTCCATGCAGCGGCAGAACGAAGCCCAGGTGGAATCTGCCAGGGCCGCCCTGCGCAACGCCGAGATCAACCTGGCCTACACCAAGGTCGCCGCGCCCATCTCCGGGCGCATCGGGCGCTC
>NZ_WHOV01000149.1:0-3096 GCF_009765395.1 Pseudomonas sp. BAV 4579
TTCCTCGGGGTGGACGCCTACGTCCAGGACATCATCAAGGGCCTGATCATCGTGGTCGCCGTGGTCATCGACCAATACCGCAACAAGCGCAAGGCCAAGCGCTAGGGCTGGCGCCTTCCCCTCTTCCTGGGCGAGGGCCGAGCCAGCACCCGACCGCTTTGTCCCCTCTCCCTCCGGGAGAGGGCCGGGGTAAGGGCCGAGCCAGCACCCAACTGTTTTACCCCTCTCCCCCTGGGAGAGGGCCGGGGTGAGGGCGAGCCAGCACCCGACCGTTTTACCCCCGCTCCCCCTGGGAGAGGGGCGGGGTGAGGGGCCGAGCCAGCACCCAACCGTTTTACCCCTCTCCCCCTGGGAGAGGGCCGGGGTGAGGGCGCCCGCACTCCAAAGCCATCCCTTTTACCCGGTCGGCTAATGGCTTGGCCGGCCGGGTCTTTCTATACCCCTGACGGAGAACGACATGCGCGACATCGGCATCGGTCTGATTGGTACCGGCTTCATGGGTCATGCCCATGCCCAGGCCTTCCATCACGCGGCGAGCAGCTTCAGCTTGCCGGTCCGCCCACGGCTGGTGGCCCTGGCCGATGCCGATCCGGAGCGCGCCGCTCGCTGCGCCGACGCCTGGGGCTTCACCCGCAGCTGCGATTGGGAAAGCCTGATCGCCGATCCCCAGGTCGAGCTGGTGGCCATCACCACCCCCAACCTGCTGCACGCGCCCATGGCCCTGGCCGCCCTGGCGGCGGACAAGGCGGTCTATTGCGAGAAGCCCCTGGCGGTGAGCCTGGAGGAGGCGACGCGGATGCGCGACGCCGCGCGCCAGGCCGGGGTGGTCAACCGGGTCGGCTACAACTACCTGCAGAATCCCATGCTCAGGCAGGCGCGCGAGCTGATCGAAAGCGGCGAACTGGGCGAGATCGTCAGCTTCAGCGGCGAATTCAGCGAAGACTTCATGGGCGATCCCCAGGGGCCCTTCACCTGGCGCTGTGAGACCCGCCAGGCCGGCGGCGCCCTGGCCGACCTGGGCAGCCATATCCTGTCGCTGGCGCGCTTCCTGCTCGGCCCGGTGGCGACGCTCTGCGCCGATCTGCACACCGCCCATGGCGAGCGCCCCCACCAGGGCGGCACCCGCGCGGTGGAGATCGACGACCAGGCCCATCTGCTGCTGCGCTTCGCCAGTGGCGCCCGCGGCACCCTGACCACCAGCTGGCTCAAGCACGGGCGCAAGAATCGCCTGGCCTTCGAGGTCTGCGGTACCCGCGGCACCCTCAGCTTCGACCAGGAGCGGCTCAACGAACTGCGCCTCTACCAGGTCGGCGACCGTCCGGGCCTGGCCGGTTTCCGTACCCTGCTGGCCGGTCCGCACCTGCCGGACTACGCCGCCTTCTGCCCGGCGCCCGGCCACCAGCTCGGCTACAACGAACTCAAGACCCTGGAGGTCCGCTCGCTGCTGGAGGCCCTGGGCGGCAACCCCGGGCATACCGGCGTCGACTTCCAGGAGGCCTGGGAAGTGGAGCGCCTGGCCCAGGCCGCGCGGCAATCGGCCCAGGAGGAGCGCTGGGTCAGGCTCTAGTCTGGGGTAGGATGCTGGGATCATCCCGCGCGAGGACTGTCCCTCTTCCATGACCACACTCACCGGCGACGGCCTCACCCCGGTCCGGCGCATGAAGCTCATCGCGCTGCTGCTGCTGTTCCTGGCGGCCGCGCTCTACTGCCTGGCCACTGCCCTCGAGGCCAGCCATCCGGCCTGGGGCTACGCCGCCGCCTTCGCCGAGGCGGCCATGGTCGGGGCCATCGCCGACTGGTTTGCGGTGACCGCGCTGTTCCGCCATCCGCTGGGCCTGCCGATTCCCCACACCGCCATCATCCCGCGCAACAAGGCCGGAGTCGGGCGCAAGCTGTCGGACTTCATCTGCCTGCACTTCCTCGCCACGCCCCAGGTGCTGGCCAAGCTGGAGGAACTGGACGCCGCCGGGCGCCTGGCCGGCTGGTTGCGCCAGCCGGACAACGCCGCCGCGGTGGCCAGCCAGGCCACCGGCGTCGCCCGCTATTCCCTGGAAGCCCTGCGCGAGGTGCGGGTGCAGGCCTTCATCCGCCGGGTAGCGGTGGAGCGGCTGCAGCGCCTCGACGTGGCGGCGCTGTCCGGCGAACTGCTCGACATGCTGACCGCCGACGGTCGCCATCAGGCGGTGCTCGACGAGGTGCTGCAGGAGATCGATCGCCTGCTGCAGGACGAAGACACCCAGGCGCTGATCGCCCGCACCATCGGCGGCGAGCTGCGTACCCTGAAGTATCTGGGCCTGGACGAACGGGTCGGGCGCTGGTCGGCGATCAAGGTGGTGCAGGCGGTGTCGCGGCTGATCGGCGAGATCAGCCATGACCGCGAGCACGAGTTGCGCCGGCATTTCGATGGCTATCTGGTCGGCTTCATCGAGCGCCTCAAGGAGGACCCGGCCTTTCGCCTGCGCGGCGAACAACTGCGCGACCGGCTGCTGGAGCACCCGGCGCTGGCGGGTTATCTGCAGGAGCTGTGGGACCAGCTGGTGAACTGGCTGCAGGCCGATCTCGCCGCCCCGGATTCGCGCATCCGCCGGCGCCTGGGCCGGCTGCTGGCCGAGCTGGGCGACACCCTGAGTCGCGACGAAGCCATGCGACGCTGGATCAACGAGCAGCTGATGGCCGTGGCGCCGCCCTTCATCGACCGCAACCGCCAGCGCATCGGCGACTACATCGCCGCCCGCGTGGCCGCCTGGGACACCGACGAGCTGGTCCAGCAACTGGAGCAGAGTGTCGGCAAGGACCTGCAGTTCATCCGCATCAACGGCACCCTGGTGGGCGGCCTGGTGGGGCTGGTGCTGCATGCCCTGACGCAGTGGTTGGGGCCGGGGTAGGGCAGGAGGCCCTCCAGAACACGCGTGGAAAAGGCTGCGCCGTTTTCCACCCTACCGCCGCCCCCGTAGCGTGGAAAACCGCGCAGCGTTTTCCACTGGTTGCCGCCGCTCAAGCTGATACATCGAGAACGTCGCCCCCTGCCGCACCACCCCCTCTCCCTCCGGGAGAGGGCCGGGGTGAGGGCAAACCCGGACGCCAAACCCCAAGCCC
>NZ_WHOV01000150.1:0-50302 GCF_009765395.1 Pseudomonas sp. BAV 4579
GGAATGCTCATTTACCATTCGTAAACTCCGCTTCCTCAGGCCTTTTCGCCTTGTTTGGCTCTAGCTCGCGAGCTCTTGAACAGGTTCTGAAGACGCCCCCGTGCGGGGCGCCGGGACGGATCAGTTCCAGTGGGCCAGGGCGAAGCGCGGCAATTCGTCCGGATAGGGCTGGAAGGCCAGGTCCGAGGTGAAGGCGTAATTGATGGAATAGTTGAACACCGGCGCCCAGTAGGCCTGCGCGGCGATCCGCTGCAGCGCCTTGCGGTAGTTCTCCTTGCGCACGGCCGGGTCCATGGCGGTGTCGGCCACCTTGAGCCAGTCGATCACCTGGGGATCCTTGGCCACGTCGTCGGCATTGCCCTTGAAATAGACGCCGGTGGCCGCCGAGGCGTCGGCGATGGAGAACGAACCCCAGGCGAGAAAGGCCATGGGCACCTTGCCGGCGCGCTGCTGATCGCGCAGGGCGGCGTATTTCAGATAGCGCAGCTTGGCGTCGATGCCCACCGCACGCAGGTCGCCGATCAGCGCCTCGACCACGTCGCGCTCCCGGTAGGCGAAGATCTCGGTGCTGAAGCCGTTGGGATAGCCGGCGGCCTTGAGCAGCGCCTTGGCCTTGGCCGGGTCGTAGGGATAGCCCGGTACCGCCTTGGCGTCGCAGCCGAATTGCTCCGGATAGCAGGCCACCTGCAGCGGCTGGCTGCCGCCCCCCATGAGCTGGCTGGCGATGGCTTTGCGGTTGATCGCGTAGTTGACCGCCTGGCGCACCTCGGCCTTGGCGAAGGGCGAATCCGGGCTGGAGGCGCCCTGGGCGTCCATGCTGAGGAAGCCGATCCTCATGCTGGCACCGCTCTCCACGGTGAGATTGGGCGCGGCCTTGAGTTGCTCGGCCTGGTCCGGCGCCACGCGCCAGGCCCAGTCAATGCCGCCGGTCATGAGTTCGGCGAGCCGGGTCTCGGCGTCGGGGACGACGCGGAACTGGATATGGCCGATGCGCGGCTGCCCCTGGGGGCTGTCCTTGAAGTAGTCCGGATTGCGCTCCAGCGTGACCCCCTGGCCGCTGGTGACGGCGACGATGCGATAGGGCCCGGTACCTACCGGCTTCTGCGCGAAACCCGCCAGACCGACCTTCTGGAAGTACTTGCCGGGATAGATGGGCAAGGGATTGGCCAGGTATTCCAGCGCGGCGGGAAACGGTTGCTTGAGGTGCAGGCGGACCTTGTATTCGCCCAGCTTCTCGGCGCTCTTGATCCAGTTGACGTTCTGCTGGGTGACCACCTTGCCCTCGGGCGAAGTCACGTAGTTGAAGGTGAAGACCACGTCATCGGCGGTGAAGGGATCGCCGTTGTGGAAGGTCACGCCCTGGCGCAGCTCGAAGTCGAGGGTCAGCGGATCGACCTGCTGCCAGCCGGTGGCCAGCATCGGCCTGTATTCACCGGTCTGGGGATCGCGGTAGATCAGGGTATCCCAGGCCAGGTGGGCGAGGATGACGCCTTCACGGGCATCGTTGTGATAGGGGCTGACGTTTTCGGGTTCGGTGTC
Source organism: Pseudomonas sp. BAV 4579 (assembly GCF_009765395.1). Lineage (NCBI taxonomy): Bacteria > Pseudomonadati > Pseudomonadota > Gammaproteobacteria > Pseudomonadales > Pseudomonadaceae > Pseudomonas > Pseudomonas sp. BAV 4579. The sequence goes on from NZ_WHOV01000150.1 coordinate 1,540, forward strand.
GGAGGCGTAGACCAGGGTGTCGTTGGCTTTGCCGGCGAAGGCCTGGCCCTGGGCCAGGAAGAGGGAAAACGCGATGCCACAAGCGAAACCTTTGAGTCCCATGCCGTCTGTCTCCGGGGCGGTGGTTGGTCAAAGGCAGGTCCGCGAAGCGCGGGAAAGGAGTTCTTGCTGAAGCCTGTTGTTGGTCTCTTGACCCGACTCTAGGTCTTGCCATCCCATGCCACAAGCAAAATATTTAGATGCGAGCCATGCCTTTTCGGCAAAGGAGGCCCCATGCACCCCTACGGCATTCAGTCCACCGCCCTGCGCTATTTCCTCGAGGTGGTGCGCTGCGGCTCCATCAGCGAAGCCTCCCAGCGGCTCAACGTCGCCGCCAGTGCGGTGAGTCGCCAGATCGCCAAGCTGGAGCGCGAACTGGAGACGCCACTGCTCGAACGCCGCGCTCGCGGCGTGGTGCCCAGCGCCGCCGGCGAGCGGCTGGCCGTGCATGCGCGCAAGGCGCAGCTGGCCAGCGAGCAGGTGGCGGCGGAGTTGCGCGGCCTCGCCGACCTGCGCCGCGGCCAGGTACGCCTGGCCACCACCGAAGGCTTTTCCCTGGACTTCCTGCCCGAGGTCATCGTGGCCTTTCGCCAGGGCTATGCCGGCATCCACTTTTCCCTGGAGGTCTGCGCGCCGGCGGCGGTCACGCGCCGGGTCCAGGAAGGTGACGCCGACCTGGGCCTCACCTTCAGCCTCAGGCCTGAGCCGGACATCAGCGTCGACGCCACCCTGAGTGGCGCCATCGAGGCGGTGGTGGCGCCCGAGCATCCCCTTGCCCGTCGTACCGGGCTGACCCTGGCCGATCTGCAGCCCTTTCCGCTGGCGCTGCCGATGCCCGATACCACGGTGCGTCAGCTGTTCGACATCTGCTGTGGCGTCCAGGGACTTTCCTTCGAGCCGGTGCTGGTGAGCAACAACATGCAGGCGCTCTATCGTTTCGCCGCCCTGGGCGGTGGCGTGGCGCTCTCAAGCGAACTGAGCCTGCGTAGCCGCCTGCGCGAAGGCCAACTGGTGGCCCTACCTCTGCTGGACGAAGGCCTGGCCGCGCGACGGATCGAATTGCAGAGCATGGCAGGCCGCGAATTGCCGCCGGCGGTGAATGCCTTTCGCCAGGCGCTGATCACGGCGCTGGTACGCTGAATCAAAGCGGTGCATCGCGCCGCCACAACGCACTGCAACAGGGCGGCGCGGCCGGTAGCCCTCCGCCGTCATGGCAAACAACCAGCATGGCACGGGGCCTGGCGGCAACTGGCACGCATCTGGCAAAGGCCATAGCGTGCAGGAGCACCGGCCAGCCGGTTTGATGCACCACAATCTGCAATGGATGACTAGGGTTCCGACTCGCTCGTGCGGGTGTCTGGTCCGAGAGTCGTCGACCTCTGATGGGGTTACACGGCGGGACAAAAGCCCGGGAGACACAGCGCCAGTCGCGTGCTCCTGTCCCGTCGTCCATCCTATTGGAGGTCCCATGCGCCATCCCCTGCTCGCCTCGCTCGTTCTCGGTTGTTCCCTGCTCCTTGGTGCCACCGCTCAGGCGGCGCCGCGCGACGACTTCAAGGTGTGCTGGACTATCTATGCCGGCTGGATGCCCTGGGGCGAAGTCCAGGCCCAGGGCATCATCGACAAGTGGGCCAGGAAATACGGCATCCACATCGAGGTCGTGCAGCTCAACGACTACGTCGAATCCATCAATCAATACACCACCGGCCAGTTCGACGGCTGCGCCATGACCAACATGGACGCCCTGACCATTCCGGCCGCCGGCGGCGTGGATAGCACGGCGCTGATCGTCAGCGACTACTCCAACGGCAACGACGGCGTGGTGATGAAGGGCAAGGGCAAGACCCTGGCCGACCTCAAGGGCCAGCAGGTCAACCTGGTGCAGTTCTCCGTCTCCCACTATTTGCTGGCGCGCGCGCTGCAGAGCGTGGGACTGAGCGAGAGGGACCTGACCACCGTCAACACCTCCGACGCCGACATGGTGGCCGCCTTCCAGACCGCCGACGTGCGCAACGTGGTGACCTGGAATCCGCTGCTGGCCGAGATCAAGGCCCAGCCCGACACCACCGAGGTGTTCGACTCCAGCAAGATTCCCGGCGAGATCCTCGACATGCTGGTGGTGGACACCGCCACGCTCAAGGACAACCCGGCCCTGGGCAAGGCCCTGACCGGTGCCTGGTTCGAGATGCTGGCGTTGATGCAGTCCGGCGACGCCAAGGGCAAGGCGGCCCTGGAAGCCATGGCCAAGGCCTCGGGTACCGATCTCGCCGGCTTCCAGGCGCAACTGGACAAGACCCGGCTGTTCGCCACGCCCGCCGAGGCCCTGGCCTTCGTCAGGGATCCCGCGCTGCCGACCACCATGCAGCGCATCGCCCACTTCTCCTTCGAACACGGCCTGCTGGGCCAGGGCGCACCCAGCGCCGAGGCCATCGGCATCGCCTATCCGGGCGGCAAGACCAGCGGCGACGCGGGCAATCTCAAGCTGCGCTTCGATCCGACCTTCGTACAGCTGGCCGCCGACGGCAAGCTCTGAGCCCCGCCGCGAGGAGGACGCCCATGCGCTTCATCAATCGGCATCCCGATCGGGGCGGCCGGCTCCTGCTGGTCCTGCTGCCCTTCGCCCTGCTCGCCCTGCTCTATCTGGTGGGCTCGGCCACCCGGCTGGCGGAGAACCCCAACGACAAGCTGCTGCCCAGCGTGGCGCAGATGGCCGATGCGGTGCAGCGCCTGGCCTTTACCGCCGACGTGCGTACCGGGGGCTATCCGTTCTGGCAGGACACCCTGGCCAGCCTGCAACGCCTGGGGCTGGGCCTGGTGATCGCCGCGCTGATCGCCCTGGTGGTGGGCATCGCCGCGGGCAGCCTGCCCCTGGTCGGCGCGCCGCTGTCGCCACTGGTGACGGTGCTCTCGATGATCCCGCCGCTGGCGATCCTGCCGATCCTCTTCATTGTCTTCGGCCTGGGCGAACTGGCCAAGGTGATGCTGATCGTGGTGGGCGTCACCCCGGTGCTGATCCGCGAGCTGGACCAGCGCGCCCGGGAGCTGCCCCGCGAACTGCTGATCAAGGCCCAGACCCTGGGCGCCAACAGCTGGACGGTGATCCTGCGCCTGGTGCTGCCGCAACTGCTGCCGCGCCTGCTCATCGCCCTGCGGCTGCAGCTGGGTGCCGCCTGGCTGTTTCTCATCGCCGCCGAGGCCATCGCCGCCACCGATGGCCTGGGCTATCGCATCTTCCTGGTGCGGCGCTATCTGGCCATGGACGTGATCCTGCCCTATGTCGCCTGGATCACCCTGCTGGCCTGGCTGCTGGACGCCGGCCTGCGCCTGCTGACGCGGCGCGCCTTTCCCTGGTACGGGGAGGGTCGCTGATGATCGAGGTCCGCAATCTCTGGCAGCGCTATGGCGAGCAGGTGGTGCTCGAAGGCCTCAATCTGCAGGTGCGCGAAGGCGAATTCTGCGCCCTGGTCGGTGCCTCCGGCTGCGGCAAGTCCACCTTCCTGCGCCTGCTGCTCGGCCAGGAGCGCCCCAGCCGCGGCGAGATCCGCATCGATGGTCAGCCGCTCTCGGCGGAACCGGATCCCGAGCGGGGGGTGGTTTTTCAGCGCTATTCGGTGTTTCCCCACCTGAGCGTGCTGGACAACGTCGCCCTGGGCCTGGAATTGCCCAGGTCCCCGCTGCTTGGCCGGCTGCTGGGCACGGCCAAGCGCCAGGCCCGGGAACAGGCCGCCACCCTGCTCGAACGCGTCGGCCTGGGCCAGGCGCTGGGCAAGTACCCGGGACAGCTGTCCGGCGGCATGCAGCAGCGCCTCGCCATCGCCCAGGCGCTGATCATCCGGCCGCGCATCCTGCTCCTGGACGAGCCTTTCGGCGCCCTCGATCCCGGCATCCGCAAGGACATGCACGCCCTGCTGCTGGAGCTCTGGCACGAGCGCCCGCTCACCGTGTTCATGGTCACCCATGACCTGCACGAGGGCTTCAGCCTGGCCACCCGGGTACTGGTGTTCGACAAGGTCCGCCAGGACCCGCAAGCCCCCGGCGCCTATGGCGCCCGCATCACCTACGACCTGCCCCTGACCGCCAAGACCCGGCCCGTGCATGCGGCCGGGACGCGGCCAGCCCTTACCTGACGAGGTTGCCCATGACTGACGAACTGCTCTACCAGGAACGCGTCCCCGGCGGCGGTACCGCCTCCTTCATCCTGCGCCGCGGCCAGACCCTGCGGCTGACCGACGTGGAAGGCGGCGCCAATGTCAGCCTGCTGCTGTTCAATGCCGATGACCGCAGCGAGCGGCTGAACCTGCCCGATACCCTCAAGGGCCAGCACACCGCGCGTCTCACCGCCGGCCATTGTCTTTATTCCGACATGGGCCGGGTGCTGGCGGCCGTGGTGCGCGACACCTGCGGCTGGCACGACAGCTTCGGCGGCGTGGCCAATGCCGCCGAGGTAGCGGAGAAATACGGCGCAGGTCGCTACCAGGAGCTGCGCAACGGCTTCCACCGCAACGGCACCGACAACCTGCTGGTGGAACTGGCCAAGTGGGGCCTGGGCCTGGAAGACCTGCTGATGACCCTCAACCTGTTCAGCCGGGTGGACGTGGATGCCGCGGGCGCCTTTGCCTTCGTGCCCGGCAACTCCCGCGCCGGCGATCTGGTCGAGCTCCATGCGCCCATGAACACCCTGGTGGTGCTGACCGCCCTGCAGCATCCGCTGGACCCGGACCCGGTCTATGCGCCGCGCCCGGTCGATCTCGCCCAGTTGCGCGCGGCGCCCGAGGTGGCCGAACGCTGCCGCACCTCGCGCCCGGAAAACGAGCGCGCCTTCCAGAACACCGCCCGCTACTTCCTCTGAGGCCCCGCCATGACCCTGATCGCCAGCACCAAACGCCCGGAAGATGCCAGCTACCGCGCCCTCCTGCCGGCCGGAGCGCCCTACCTCAAGGAGGTCAAGGCCGGCCAGACCCTGCGCATCCATGACCTGGAAGGCAACCAGGCGGTGGACACCCTCTTCTACGCCGCCGCCAACCCCCAGGAACGCTACGATCCCCAGCGCACCCTGAGACGCCAGGGCCGGGTCTATCTGTCGACCGGCAGCGTGCTCTATTCCAACCTGGGCAATCCCCTGCTGACCATCGTCGCCGACACCTGTGGCCGCCACGACACCCTGGGCGGCGCCTGCTCCCAGGAGAGCAACACGGTGCGCTACGCCCTGGATCGCCGGCAGATGCATAGCTGCCGTGACAACTTCCTCTGCGCCGGTGGCCATGACGGGCGCCTGGGCAAGCGCGACATCGGCGCCAACATCAACTTCTTCATGAACGTGCCGGTGACCGCGGACGGCGGCCTGACCTTCGCCGATGGCATCTCCGGCGCCGGCAAGTATGTGGAGTTGCGCGCCGAGACCGACGTCATCCTGCTGATCTCCAATTGCCCGCAACTCAACAACCCCTGCAACGGCTGGAATCCCACTCCGGCGGAGGTGCTGCTATGGGACTGACCCGCGCATGCCAGCTCTGGCAGTGGCTGCGGCCGCGCCTCTATCGGCTGTGTGAAGTCCGCGCCGGACGCTACAGCTACCGCGGCAAGCGCTAGACGCCGATTGACCTACCGCCCTCGCGCGGCCTCCTGGGGACGACCCCGGGAGCTTTTATCTGGCGGGACGGCCCGCCGCCTTCGAGGACGCCTCGAATGTTCACCACCCTGCTCATCGCCAACCGTGGCGCCATCAGCTGCCGCATCCAGCGCACCCTGCGCGACCTGGGCGTCGCCGCGGTTGCCGTCTACAGCGAAGCCGATCGCGCCAGCCGCCATGTCAGCGCGGCCGACCAGGCCTTCAGCCTGGGCGAAGGCGCCGCCGCGGCCACCTACCTGGACACCGCTAAGCTGCTCGAGATCGCGCGCCAGAGTGGCGCCCAGGCCATCCACCCCGGTTATGGCTTCCTCTCCGAGAACGCCGCCTTCGCCGAGGCCTGCGAAGCCGCCGGCATCGCCTTCGTCGGGCCCACCCCCGAGCAATTGCGCACCTTTGGTCTCAAGCACACGGCGCGCGCCCTGGCACGCGCCCAGGGCGTCCCGCTGCTGGAGGGCACCGAGCTGCTGGAGACCCTGGAAGCCGCCCTGGCGGCCGCGCAACGGATCGGTTATCCGGTGATGCTCAAGAGCACCGCCGGTGGTGGCGGCATCGGCATGCGCGTGTGCCGCACGGACCCTGAACTCGCCGAGGCCTTCGACGCCGTGCGCCGGCTGGGCCAGAACAACTTCAGCGACGCAGGCGTCTTCCTGGAGAAGTACATCGAACGCGCCCGGCACCTGGAGGTGCAGGTGTTCGGCGATGGCCAGGGCGAGGTGCTGGCGCTGGGCGTGCGCGATTGCTCGGTGCAGCGCCGCAACCAGAAGGTGCTGGAGGAAACCCCGGCGCCCAACCTGCCGGCCGGCATGGCCGAGGCACTCTGCGCCGCCGCCCTGGAGCTGGCGCGCGCGGTACGCTATCGCAGCGCCGGTACCGTGGAATTCGTCTACGACAGCGCCGCCGACCGCTTCTATTTCCTGGAGGTGAACACCCGGCTGCAGGTCGAGCACGGCGTCACCGAGCAGGTCTGGGGCTTAGACCTGGTGCGCTGGATGATCGAACTGGCCGCCGGCGAACTGCCGCCGCTGGCCGTGCTCGCCGCGGGGCTGCAGCCCCAGGGTCATGCCATCCAGGCGCGACTCTATGCCGAAGATCCGGGGCGCGACTTCCAGCCCAGCCCAGGCCTGCTGACCCAGGTCGACTTCCCACCCGCGGATGGCCGGGCGCTGCGCCTGGACACCTGGGTCGAGGCCGGCTGCGAGATCCCGCCCTATTTCGATCCGCTGGTGGCCAAGGTCATCGCCTGGGCCCCGGACCGGGACTCGGCTCGGCAGCGTCTCGACCAGGCCCTGGCCGCGACCCGGCTCTATGGCGTGGAAACCAATGGCGACTACCTGCGGCAGATCCTCGCCGCCGCGCCCTTCGCCTCGGGCCAGCCCTGGACGCGCTGCCTGGAAGGGCTGACCTACCAGGCCACCACCCTGGAGGTACTCAGCGCCGGCACCCAGACCACGGTGCAGGACGCCCCCGGGCGCCTCGGCTACTGGTCGGTGGGCATTCCCCCTTCCGGCCCCATGGACGACCGCGCCCTGCGCCTGGGCAATCGCCTGCTCGGTAACGACGGCCGCGCGGCCGCCCTGGAAATCACCCTGGCCGGCCCTACCCTGAGATTCAACACCGAGGCCGTGGTGGTGGTCACCGGCGCGGCGCTGCCGATCCTGCTGGACGACCAACCCCAGGCCATGGACAGCGTCTTTCGCGTCCCCGCGGGTGCCATCCTGCACCTGGGCACCATCACCGGCGCCGGCGCCCGCAGCTATCTCTGCCTGAGAGGCGGCCTGGACCTGCCCGACTACCTGGGCAGTCGTAGCACCTTCACCCTCGGCCAGTTCGGCGGCCACGGTGGCCGCGCCCTGCGCGCCGGCGACGTGCTGCACCTGCACCCGCTGACCGACGCACGCGCGGAGGCCCGGCTCCCCGTCGCCCTGACCACCCAGCTGCCCGAGACCCGCACCCTGCGCGTCATCTATGGGCCGCACGGTGCGCCGGACTATTTCAGCCCGGCCTATCTGGATCTCTTTCTCGCCACCGACTGGGAGGTGCACTTCAACTCCAGTCGCACCGGCGTGCGCCTGATCGGCCCCAAGCCGGAATGGACCCGCGAAGACGGCGGCGAGGCCGGTCTGCATCCTTCCAATATCCATGACAATCCCTATGCGGTGGGCGCCGTGGACTTCACCGGCGACATGCCGGTCATCCTCGGCCCCGACGGCCCCAGCCTAGGCGGCTTCGTCTGTCCGGTCACGGTGATCGAAGCCGACCTCTGGCAACTCGGCCAGCTCAAGGCCGGTGACCGGCTGCGCTTCCTGCCGGTGGACCTGGCCACCGCGCGGCGCCTGCAGCAGGCACGCCTGGCCGAGGAAAGCAGTCTGCAGCCGCAGGCGGAGATCGCCATCACGCCCAGGCGCGGCGATCCCGTGGTGCTGGACCTGGGCCAGGGCGCCGAGCGCCTGGTGGCGCGGCTGTCCGGGGATACCCATCTGCTGCTGGAGATCGGCCCGCCGGAGCTGGACCTGGCCTTGCGCTTTCGCGGCCATGGGCTGATGCAGGCGCTGGCCGCCCTGGCGCTGCCGGGGCTGTGCGAGCTCACCCCCGGCATCCGCTCGCTGCAGGTGCACTACCAGCCCGAGACACTGCCCCTGGCAGAGCTGCTGGCGGCGGTCAGTCGCTGCTGGCAGGCGCTGGGCGATGCCCAGGACCTGCGGGTGCCCTCGCGCATCGTCCATCTGCCGCTGTCCTGGGACGATCCGGCCTGCCGCCTGGCCATCGAGAAATACACCACCACGGTGCGCAAGGACGCCCCCTGGTGCCCGAGCAACCTGGAGTTCATCCGCCGGGTGAATGACCTGGAGTCCCTGGAGGCGGTCAAGCGCATCGTCTTCGACGCCAGCTACCTGGTGATGGGCCTCGGCGACGTTTATCTGGGCGCGCCGGTGGCCACCCCCCTCGATCCGCGTCATCGGCTGGTGACCACCAAGTACAACCCGGCGCGTACCTGGACCGCGGAAAACTCGGTGGGCATCGGTGGCGCCTATCTGTGCGTCTATGGCATGGAAGGCCCCGGCGGCTACCAGTTCGTCGGGCGCACCCTGCAGATGTGGAATCGCTACCGTAACGTGGAAGCCTTCCACGGCCAGCCCTATCTGCTGCGCTTCTTCGATCAGATCCGCTTTTATGAAGTCTCGGCGGAGGAATTGCTGCGCATCCGCGCCGACTTCCCCCTGGGTCGCGTGCCCCTGCGCATCGAAGAGAGCGAATTGTCCCTGGCCGACTACCAGGCCTTCCTGGCACGCGAAGCCGAGGGTATCGCCACCTTCCGCACGCGCCAGCAGAGCGCCTTCGCCGCCGAGCGGCAACGCTGGATCGACTCCGGCCAGGCGCATTTCGACAGTCAGGAAGCTGCCGTCGAAGCCACCGAGGATGCCCCCCTCGCCAGCCACCAGCTGGCGCTGGAAAGCCCGGTGGCCGGCAATCTCTGGCAGGCCCAGGTGCAGCCGGGCGACCAGGTGGAAGCCGGCCAGCCGTTGCTGATCCTGGAATCCATGAAGATGGAAATCCCGTTGCTCGCGCCCTGCAGCGGCCGGATCCACGACCTGCAGGTCCAGCCCGGCTCGCCGATCCGCGCCGGCCAGCGCCTGCTGGTCATCGACAAAACCTGAAGGAAGCCACCATGACATTCGATCTGCGCCTCGACACCCTGAGCGCCGCCTATGCCGCCGGGACCCAGACCCCACGCACGCTCTTCGCCGAACTGCGGGAACAGGCCGCGGCCCTCAATCCCGAGTACCACCTGTTCATCCACCTGCTGACCCCAGCCGAGCTGGAGCCCTACCTCGCCGCCCTGGACGCTCGCGATCCCGCCGAGCTGCCGCTCTATGGCATCCCCTTCGCGATCAAGGACAACATCGACCTCGCCGGCATCCCCACCACGGCAGCCTGCCCGGCCTATGCCTATGTGCCCGAACGTTCGGCGACCCTGGTGGAACAGCTGGTCGCCCTGGGCGCCGTGCCGCTGGGCAAGTGCAATCTCGACCAGTTCGCCACCGGCCTCAACGGCACCCGTTCGCCCTACGGCGCCTGTCGCAACAGTGTCCACCCGGACTATCCTTCCGGCGGCTCCAGTGCCGGTTCGGCCCTGGCCCTGGCCCTGGGTGTCGCCAGCTTCGCCCTGGGCACCGATACCGCCGGTTCCGGGCGCGTGCCTGCGGGGCTGAACAACCTGGTGGGCCTCAAAGGCAGCAAGGGACTGCTGTCCACCGCCGGCGTGGTGCCCGCCTGCCAGACCCTGGACTGCGTGACCTTCTTTACCGCCACCGCCGCCGAAGCCAGCACGCTGCTGGCGCTCACCGCCCGCCTCGATCCGCGCGATCCCTACAGCCGCGCCAATCCACAGTGGAACGATGCCAGCGCCTTCGGCCGCCCGCGACCCTTCCGCTTCGGCGTCCCGACCCAGCTGGAATTCCTCGGCTGCCCGGAAAGCCCGGCGCTGTTCGCGGCGGCCAAGGCGCGCCTGGAAGCCCTGGGGGGCGAAGCCGTGCCGCTGGACCTCACACCCTTCCTGGAAGCCGCGCGCCTGCTCTATGAAGGCCCCTGGGTCGCCGAGCGCTACAGCGTGGCCGGCGCCCTGATCGAGGCCGAGCCGGACGCCGTACTGCCGGTGATCCGCGCCGTGCTGGAAAAGGCCTCCGGTACCACGGCGGTGGACGCCTTTCGCGCCGGCTACCGCCTGCAGGCGCTGAAAGCCCGGTGCGACACCCTGCTGGCTGAACTGGACTGCGTGCTCACCCCCACCTATCCGCGGCCGGTGACCCTGGCGGAACTGGCCGCCGAACCGGTCGCCCGCAACGCCGATCTGGGTTACTACACCAACTTCATGAACCTGCTGGACTACGCCGCCGTAGCCGTGCCGGCCGGCGTCATGGCCAACGGCCTGCCCTGGGGCGTGACGCTGTTCGGCCGGGTCTTCACCGACCAGTACCTGCTGAGCCTGGCCGCGGCCCTGCAGGAAGCCCAGGGCCTGGCGCTGGTCGGCGGCGCCCTGCCGCACGCCAGCCTGCCGGCGCGCCCCGCCCGGCATGACCGTGCCCGCCTGGTGGTCTGCGGTGCCCATCTGCAGGGGCTGCCCCTCAATGGTCAGTTGTTGGCCCGCGGTGCCCGCCGCCTGGCCCTGACCCGGAGCGCGCCGCACTATCGCCTCCACGCCCTGGCCGGCGGCCCGCCGCTACGCCCGGGCATGGTCCGGGTCACCGAGGACGGCGCCGCCATCGAGGTGGAGGTCTGGGAGCTGCCCAGCAGCGAACTGGGCAGCTTTCTCACCGGCATCCCCGCCCCGCTCGGCCTGGGCAAGGTGGAACTGGCCGATGGCAGCTGGGAAACCGGCTTCATCTGCGAGCCCTATGGCCTGGCGGGGGCCGAGGACATCACGGCGCATGGTGGATGGCGGCCGTGGTTGGCGAGCCGCAGCGCCCGCTAGCGTGCCCCCCGGGCTCGGGAATCCGCAGGGTCCCGAGCCCGGGGGGAAGCCATCACCCGGCGTCCACCTCGCGCACCACCAGACGCTCCCCCTCCTGAACCGCCAGCAGCCGGACCGCCGTCGGCTGTGCCAGCAAACAGTCGGCCACCGCCGGCTCCAAGAGCCGGCGCAGGCGCCGGACCAGATCACGAGCGCCGAAGCGGGGATCGTGATCACGGGTCAGGAAGGCCCTGGCGCTGTCGTGCAGCTCCAGGCTTTTCCCCTGGCGGCCCAGGCGCTGATTGAGCTTGTCCAGCTCGATGGCGAGCAGCCCGGGTAGCCAGTCCTGATCGATGCGCTCGAACGCCAGGATCCGCTCGATACGATTGAGAAATTCCGGATCGAAGTGCGCGTGCAGCGCCTCTTCCAGGACAGGTCTTGGGTCCGCCGACAGCTTGAGCCAGCGCCGCCAGCCGTGCGCGAAGCGGGTACGCTGCTGCTGGACGGCCCGGGCACCCAGGTTGCTGGTCATGAAGATGAGGCTGTTGCGAAAATCCAGGCGCTTGCTGCCGGCGCTGAGCACCAGCTGGCCGCTGTCGAGTACATTCAACAGGGTACGGATGACCTGGCGATCGGCCTTTTCCAGCTCGTCGAACAGCACGATTCCAGGGCGGCCGTAGCTGCCGGCGATGGCCTCGGCATCGAACAGCGTGGTGCCTTCCTTGCTGCCCACATAGCCGGGCGGCGCGCCGGCCAGGGCCGCGGCGTAGTGTTCCTGGGCCAGGGTGTTCATGTCGATACGGCAGAGGGCGTCTGCCCGACCATGAATGGCCTGGGCCAGCAGGCGCACGATCTCGGTCTTGCCGACCCCGGTGGGACCAAGGAACAGACTCACGCCCAGGGGCCTTGCCGGATCACCGATGTCGGCCTTGACCACCTTGAGCAAGGCTTCGACCTCGTCAAGCACCCTGTCTTGCCCCAGGATGCGCGCCCGCAGGAGCGCCATGACTGCGGCGGGTTCGAACAGGAAGCGCGAGGGCAACGGCGGCTGACCCTCGCAGGCAAGCTGGTCGCGACTGTGCTCGATCAGGTCATTGACGAACGGCATGTCCCCTCACCTTTGCGGCCTGGCTCAACCCAGCTGGCGTTCCTGGCCGGGATGCGGCAACTCGCCCACCGGGCAATCGGCCACGCCAATCGTGGAGCGGGTCATCCGCTCGACGTCGGCCTGAGCCTTCTGGGCATCCAGCACCCAGGTGCGATAGAAGTCGAAGGGGCAGTCGGCCACGCCCTTGTCGCCGTCTCCGGAGTTGTAGACCCCGGTGTAGCCGCGGTGCAGCAGCTTGAACAGGTGGTTCTGCGACTGGTCATTGGCGCGGGCATCGCGAATCTGCGAGATCGACAGCTGGGCGTATTGGATACCCATCTCCTCCTCGCCGCACTCACCGAGGGTACGGCCATCGAAACCGATCAGCGCCGAATGGCCGAAGTAGCTGTATACCCCGTCGAAGCCGGTGGCGTTGGCCACCGCCACATAGCAGTTGTTGGCCCAGGCCATGGTCTTGGCCATCAGCACCTGCTGCTCCTTGGCCGGATACATGTAGCCCTGGCAACGCACGATCAGCTCGGCGCCCTTCATGGCGCAGTCGCGCCAGATTTCCGGATAGTTGCCGTCATCGCAGATGATCAGGCTGATCTTCAATCCCTTGGGGCCCTCGCTGACATAGGTGCGGTCACCGGGATACCAGCCCTCGATGGGGCACCAGGGAATGCACTTGCGGTACTTCTGCACGATCTCGCCCTGATCGTCGATCAGCACCAGGGTGTTGTAGGGCGCCTTGTGCGGATGCTCTTCGTGGCGCTCGCCGGTGAGCGAGAAGATCCCCCAGGTCCTGGCCTCGCGGCAGGCGGCGGCGAAGATCGCCGTCTCCTCGCCGGGGATGGTCGCGGCGGTGGCCATCATCTCGTCCCTGTCGTACATGATCCCCATGGTGCTGTACTCGGGGAACACCACCAGGTCCATACCCGGCAGGCCGAGCTTCATGCCCTTGATCATCGCGGCAATCTGCTGGGCGTTGGCCAGCACCTCCGCCTTGCTGTGCAGGCGGGGCATCCGGTAGTTGACGACAGCGACGCCGACGGTATCGGGGCTGCTGGAAATATCGCCATGGCGCATGGAGTGGCTCCTTTGAAAGGCTTGGACCGGGAATCAGTGGCTAATCATCCAGGGGCGGGTTGACGGACTGGTTTTCAGGCCATGGGGATTGGTCTTGCTGCGCGCCACCGGCTTGCTCGGCGCGCAGCAGCTGCAACCGGCGCCATGACCGCGCTTGGCCTGGTACTCCGCGAGGGACTGGGGCGCGTGGCGCGAACGTTCATTGGTCTCGTGGGCGTGACGCGCGCCGCCCGCCAGGGTCGCCAGACCAGGGGCGCTGAGAATCACTCGGTGGCTGGGCGCGGCGCAGGCGGGGCAGTTGCAGGGATCGTCGCGCTGGGCCATCGGGCGCAACAGGGTGAAATCCCCGCAGTCGGGGCAGTCGTATTCGTAGATCGGCATGACGGGCTCCTGGCGGCGGGGGCGCGACCGGTGGCCGCACCCGGGTGGCTCACTTGTCGTAGGCGATGGGCATGTCGATGCTGCCGTCCAGGTAGCGGGTCGGTCCGGCGGCAGTGGGGTTGATGTCGAACTCGAAGATGTCCGTCGGCAGCCAGAGGGTGGCGCAGGCGTTGGGAATGTCGACCACCCCGCTGATATGGCCCTGCACCGGCGCCGAGCCCAGCAGCGAGTAACCCTGGGCGCCGCTGTAGCCGAATTTCTTCAGGTACTCGATGGCATTCAGGCAGGCCTGCTGGTACGCCAGGTTGACGTCCAGGTAGTGCTGCTTGCCGGCGTCATCCACCGAGATGCCTTCGAAGATCAGGAAGTTGTTGTAGGTGGGCACGATGGGGCTGGGTTTGAAGATGGGATTCTTGATGCCGTACTTGGCCATGCCACCCTTGATCAGCTCGACCTTCATGTGCACCCAGCCGGCCATCTCGATGGCGCCGCAAAAGGTGATCTCGCCGTCGCCCTGGCTGAAGTGCAGGTCGCCCACCGAGAGGCCCGCACCCTCCACGTACACCGGAAAGAAGATCTTCGAACCCCGCGACAGGTCCTTGATGTCGCAGTTGCCGCCATGCTCGCGAGGCGGCACGGTGCGCGCGCCGGTGGCGGCTGCCGCGTCGCGGGCCGCGCCGGTGAGCTTGCCCAGGTGGGCGGTCGCGGCGAACGGCGGATTGGCCAGGGGCGGTACCCGGTTCGGGTTGCTGTCGATCAACTCCTGCTCGCGGGCGTTCCAGTTGGCCAGCAACTTGGGGTCCGGCAGGCAGCCGATCAGTCCGGGGTGGATCAAGCCAGCGAAGCGTACGCCGGGGATGTGGCGACTCTTGGTGAACATGCCTTCGAAGTCCCAGATGGATTTCTGCGCCGAGGGAAAGTAATCGGTGAGAAAGCCACCGCCGTTCTGCTTGGAGAAGAAGCCGTTGAAGCCCCACTGGGACTCGGCCTTGGCGCCGATGTCGAGCAGTTCGACCACCAGCAGATCGCCCGCCTCGGCGCCCTTCACCCCTACCGGACCGGAAAGATAATGCACGGTCGACAGGTCGACATCGCGCACGTCGCTGGCGTCGTCGTCGTTCTTAATCGCGCCACCGGTCCAGTCGTAGGTTTCCAGGATGAAGTCGTCACCCGGCTTGACCCAGCAGGCCATGGGGATGTCCGGATGCCAGCGGTTGTGGACGTTTTCGTTGTCGGTGGCGGCCTGGTTGAGGTCGACCTTGATCAGGGTGTCGGTCATCGCGCAGCTCCTGGCTGTTGGCGGTAGCGGGTGGGTTCCAGGTCAGTCTCGGGGCTGGGATTGGGGCTGCAAATACGTCGGATGACGTAGGCGCAAATCCAAACAAGGCAAGGCTTGGACGGGACTGCCAGGCAGCCGGAAGCGACCGCCGTGCTGCTGCAGGGCGGCCGTGCAGAGCGCCGGGGTCAGACCGACAGGTAGCGGCTGATGGTGGCCTCGTCGACCTTGTCGCGGGTCTCCTCGACCACGAAGCGGCCCTTCTCGATCACCAGGAAGCGGTCGGCGATGTCGAGGGTGAAGGACAGCACCTGCTCGGAGACCACGATGGTCAGGTCGCGCAGGGCGCGGATCTCTTTCAGGGTGCGGGCGATGTCCTTGATGATCGAAGGCTGGATACCCTCGGTCGGCTCGTCCAGCAGCAGCACCTTGGGATTGGTGGCCAGGGCGCGGGCGATCGCCAGTTGCTGCTGCTGGCCGCCGGAGAGGTTGCCACCCTTGCGCTGGCGCATCTCGTGCAGCACCGGGAACAGCGCATAAAGATCGTCCGGCACCCTGCCCCGGGCCGAGGCCGGCAGGCCGGTCTGGATGTTTTCCAGCACCGTCATATGGGAAAAGATCATTCGCCCCTGCGGGACATAGGCGATGCCGCGCTCGACGCGCTGGTGCGTCTCCAGCCGGGAGACGTCCTGGCCGTCCACCGCCACCTGGCCGCTCCACGCCGGCAGGATGCCCATCAGGCTGCGGAACAGGGTGCTCTTGCCCATGCCGTTGCGACCCATGACGGCGACGATTTCCTTTTGCGCCACCTTTAGGCTTAGCTCATGAAGGATGCGGCTCTGGCCGTAGCCGGAGACAAGATTCTGGATCGTGAACATGACCGGGATCTCCCGTGATCGACTGCAGGAAAAGGGCTGGAGGTGAGACCTCAGTGCCCCAGGTACACCTCGATAACCTTGGGATTGCTCTGCACCGCCTCCATGCTGCCTTCGGCTAGTACCTTGCCCTGGTGCAGCACCGTGACCTTGTGGGCGATGCTCTTGACGAATTCCATGTCGTGCTCGATGACCAGCACCGAGCGCCCCTGGCTGATGCGGTTGAGCAGCTCGGCGGTCTGGGCCCGTTCGGACACGCTCATGCCCGCCACCGGCTCGTCGAGCATCAGGAGTTCAGGGTCTTGCATCAGCAGCATGCCGATCTCCAGCCACTGTTTCTGGCCATGGGAGAGCAGATCGGCCTGCTGGTGCAGCAGGTCGGCGAGAAAGATCTCCGCGGCCACCGCCTCCACCCGCGCGACCACCGCCGCACTGCGCTTGAAGAACAGCGCACCGAACACCTTGCGGCCCTCGGGATAGGACATCTCCAGGTTCTCGAACACCGTGAGGTTTTCGTAGATCGAAGGGTTCTGGAACTTGCGGCCGACGCCCGCCCGGACGATGTCGAATTCCTTCATCCGAGTCAGCTCGCGGCCATTGAATTCGATGCTGCCAGCGGTCGCGCGGGTCTTGCCGCAGATCAGATCGAGCACCGTGGTCTTGCCGGCGCCGTTGGGGCCGATCACCACGTGGACCTCGTTACGGTCGACATAGAGCGTGAGGTCGTTCACCGCCTTGAAGCCGTCGAAGGAAACGGTCAGACCCTCGATGGCCAGCACGGGTTTGGCCAACTGGAAGCCGATGGGGCTGCTGTTCATGGCGTGGTCTCCAACTGGGAGGCTTTGCGCGTCTTGGGCGACGCAGGCGCCGGGGCGGGGGCGCTGATCGGTGTGCGTTTCAGCCGCGCGACCAGGCGCTGGCCATGACTCTTCCAGAGACCGGCCAGGCCGTTGGGGAAATAGAGGACGACCACGATAAACAGTCCGCCCATCAGGTACAGCCAGAGTTCGGGGAAGGATTCGGAGAAGTAGGTCTTGCCGAAATTCACCAGCAGCGCGCCGTACACGGCCCCCAACAGCGAAAGCCGGCCGCCGACCGCGGCGAAGATGACCATCTCGATGGAGGGCACGATGCCGACGAAGGACGGCGACATGAAGCCCACCTGCAGGGCGAACAGGGCGCCACCCACCGCCGAAAAGGCCGCGGCCAGGCAGAACACGAAGATCTTGAAGCTGGCCACGTCATAGCCGGAAAAGCGCACCCGCTCCTCCTTGTCACGCATGGCCACCAGCAACCGGCCCAGCTTGGAGCTCAGGACGAAGCGGCCGATCAGGATGCAGCCGAACAGCAGCGCCGCGTTGACGAAATACAGCACCACCTTGGCGCTGTCCGAACGGATGTCCCAACCCAGCAGCGTCTTCAGGTCGGTGATGCCATTGACCCCGCCGGTGAGGCCCTGCTGGCCGATGATGAGAATGGTCAGGATGGCGGCGATGGCCTGTGTGACGATGGAAAAGTACACGTCCCCTACCCGCCGCTTGAACATCGCCAGGCCGATGATGAAGGCCAGCAGCACCGGAACCGCGATCACCGCCACCAGGGTGAAGCCGAAGCTATGGAACGGCTGCCAGAGCCAGGGCAGCTCGGTGATCTGGTTCCAGTCCATGAAGTCGGGAATGCCGGGGGTGGACTGGATCTTGGTGCTTTCCGGGTCCGAGGCTTCCAGTTTGAGGAACATCGCCATGCAGTAGCCGCCGAGGCCGAAGAAGATGCCCTGGCCGAGACTGAGGATGCCGCCATAGCCCCAGCAGAGCACCAGGCCGACCGCGACGAAGGCGTAGGTCAGGTACTTGCCGACCATGCTCAGGCGGAAGATGTCCAGGGTCAGCGGAAACACCAGCAGGATCAGCGCAGCCAGTACCAGCAGGCCGAAGGCGCCCTGCCGGCCACCGAGCAGGTTGTCGATTGCCTTGTTCATTGGGGACTCCCTACTTGCGGACTTTTGCCGAGAACAGCCCCTGGGGCCGCAGCATCAGGATGAGAATCACCGCCGACAGGGTCAGCACCTTGGCCATGGAACCGGAGAGGAAGAATTCCAACAGAGATTGCGCCTGCGCGATGCCAAAGGCCGAGGCGATGGTGCCGAGCAGGCTGGCTGCGCCACCAAAGACCACCACCAGGAAGGTATCGACGATGTACAGCGAGCCCGAGGTCGGACCGATGGAGCCGATGGTGGTGAAGGCCGCGCCCGCCACCCCGGCCACGCCGCAGCCCAGGGCGAAGGTCAGGCGATCCACGCGGCGGGTGTTGATGCCCACGGCGCGGGCCATCACCCGGTTCTGCATGGTGGCGCGCACCTGCAGCCCCCAGCGCGAGCGGTACAGCATGAAGAACAGGGTCAGGGTCAGCAGCGCGGTCACGACCATGACGAACAGACCGTTCTTGGGGATGTCGATGCTGGCGGTCGGACTCCAGGAGCCCATGATCCATTCGGGCAGTTCGGCACTGACCTCGCGGGCACCGAATACCGAGCGAAACACCTGTTGCAGGATCAGCGACAGGCCCCAGGTGGCCAGCAGGGTGTCCAGCGGCCGCTGGTAGAGCCGGCTGATCATCGCCCACTCCACCAGCCAGCCGATGGCGCCAGCGACGAAGAACGCCAGGATCAGGGCGAAAAAGAAATAGTAGGGCTGCAAGGCCGGAAACAGGTGCAGGGTCAGTGAGGACATCACGTAGGTGGTGTAGGCCCCCAAAGTGAGAAATTCGCCATGGGCCATGTTGATCACGCCCATCTGCCCGAAGATGATCGCCAGTCCCAGCGCCATCAGCAGCAACACGCAAAATACCGAAAGGCCGTTGAAGCCCTGCATCACGGCGATGGCGCCGAAGTCGGATAAGCTTTCCATGGAGATCTCCCCGCGAAGGTGGACGGAGGCGTCGGTCAGGCGACGCCTCCGGTCAAGGCTTACTGGTAGCCTTTGGGGAAGGGATTGGGCTCGATCAGCTCGGGCGACTCGTAGACCACCTTGAAGGTGCCGTCAGGCTGGATCTGGGCGATGCGCGAGCGGCTCCAGAGGTGATGGTTCTCGTGGACCTTGACGTAGCCTTCCGGCGCGGTCTTCAGCTCCAGGCCCGGTGAGGCCGCCACCACCTTGTCGACGTCGAAGCTGCCGGCCTTCTCCACCGCCATCTTCCACAGCCAGGGACCGAGGTAGGCCGCCTGGGTGACGTCACCCACCACCGCGTCCTTGCCGTACTTGGCCTTGAAGGCCTCGACGAAGGCTTTGTTATTGGGATTGTCCAGGGTCTGGAAGTACTTCATCGAAGAGTAGAAACCGGCCATGTTCTCGCCGCCGATGCCGAGCATTTCATCCTCGGTCACCGAGAGGGTCAGCAGATTCTGCTTGGCCGAGGTGATGCCCGCCGCCTTGAGCTGCTTGTAGAAGGCCACGTTGGAGCCCCCGACCACCGCGGCAAAGACCACGTCAGGCTTCTTCAGCTTGATCTTGTTGGTCAGGGAGCCGAACTGGGTGCCGCCCAGGGGGTAGTACTCCTCCCCCACCACCTGGCCATGCAGCACGTTCTCGATGTGCTTGCGCGCGATTTTCATCGAGGTGCGCGGCCAGATGTAGTCCGAGCCCACCAGGTAGAAGGTCTTGGCGCCCTTCTCCTTGGCCAGCCAGTCCAGCGCCGAGAGGATCTGCTGGGTGGCTTCCTGGCCGGTGTAGAAGACGTTCTTCGACTGCTCCAGGCCCTCGTAGAAGGTCGGGTAGTAGAGCAGGCCATTGTCCTTTTCGAAGATCGGCAGTACCGCCTTGCGCGAGGCCGAGGTCCAGCAGCCGAACACCGCCGCGACCTTGTCGGCCTCCAGTAGCTTCTTGGCCTTCTCGGCGAAGGTCGGCCAGTCGGACGCGCCGTCTTCCTGGATGATCTTGATCTGCCGCCCAAGGACCCCGCCCTGGGCGTTGATCTGGTCGATGGCCAGCCGCTCGGCCTGGATCGCGCCAGTCTCGGAGATGGCCATGGTGCCGGTGGCGGAATGCAACTGGCCAACGGTGACAGTGGTATCGGTCACGGCCAGGCCAGTGGTATTGGCGGCGTCCGCCATCACGCCCTGGCTGAACACGCTGGCTGCCAACAGGGACAAAGCCGCGGCGCCCAGTGCCAGGCGCCGCGGAAGGCTGGATTTCACGCCCGCTGATCTGTGCATCTTGTCGCTCCTCTAGGTGATGTGCCGGCCGCCCCTGGTGACCGGGACTGCGGCTTGCGCTGCGGAGCAAGGATGGGCTTGGACCGTCGGTGCGGAACATACGCAGGATGACGTAACGACCTACGTCATCTGACGTACAGCCCGCTGCAACGCCCTGGGGCATGCTCTGTCTGTCGCGCGCTCGCGCGGGGCACGCCCGACCCACCAGACCGTGCAGGAGAGCGGCCAGGTGCCACCATGGGCCAAGGCATGGAACTTGCCTGACCCCCGCTACGCAGACCCCAGGAGCCCTGCCGTGCAGCAGACCGGGACGCAACGTATCGCCAAGATCCGCCGGGACTACAACAGCTGGGTGGCCGACGAAACGCTGGAAGACTACGCCTTGCGCTACACCCCCCGGTCGTTTCGCAAGTGGTCGGAATTCCGCATCGCCAACACGGCCCTGGCCGCCGTGTCCTTTCTGGCCCTAGAGGCCATCGGTGGCGCCCTGGCGATCAGCTATGGCTTCACCAATACCCTCTGGGCGGTGCTGGCGGCGAGCCTGGTGATCTTTCTCACCGCCCTGCCGATCAGCTATTACGCGGCGCGCTACGGGGTGGACATGGACCTGCTGACCCGGGGTGCCGGCTTCGGCTACATCGGCTCGACCATCACCTCGCTGATCTACGCCAGCTTCACTTTCCTGTTCTTCGCCCTGGAAGCGGCGATCATGGCGCTGGCCCTGGAGCTGTACTTCCGTATTCCACTGGCCCTTGCTTACGTGATCTGCTCGATCATCGTCATCCCCCTAGTCACCTATGGCATCACCCTAATCAACCGCTTGCAGCTCTGGAGCCAGCCGCTCTGGCTGATCCTGCTGCTGTTGCCCTATGCCTTCGTCATTGCCAAGAATCCCGGGGCCCTGGCGGACTGGACCACCTTCGCCGGCCGCGAGGGCGAGGCCGGGGCCTTCAACCTGCTGTCATTCAGCGCCGCCTGTACCGTGGCGCTGGCCCTGGTGACCCAGGTGGGCGAGCAGGTCGACTACCTGCGCTTTCTTCCGGAAAAGACCGCGCAGAATCGCCGGCGCTGGTGGGCGGCGCTGCTGATGGCCGGTCCCGGCTGGATAGTGCCTGGCGCCCTGAAGATGCTGGCCGGCGCCTTCCTGGCCTTTCTCGCCCTGCAGCACGAAATTCCCCTGGAGCGCGCCGCCGAACCCACCCAGATGTACCTGGTCGCCTTCGGCTACGTGTTCGCCTCGCCCGGTTGGGCCATGGGGGCCATGGTGCTGTTCGTCATCGTCAGCCAGGTCAAGATCAACCTGACCAATGCCTAAGCCGGCTCCCTGGCCTGGTCCAACTTCTTCGCCCGGGTCACCCACAGTCACCCGGGACGGGTGGTCTGGTTGGTGTTCAACGTGCTGATCGCCCTGATGCTGATGGAGCTGGGGGTGTTCGAGGCCATCCAGGAGGTGCTTGGGCTCTATGCCAACATCGCCATCGCCTGGATCGGCGCCGTGGTCGCCGACCTGGTGATCAACAAGCCATTGGGGCTGTCACCCCGGCACATAGAGTTCAAGCGGGCGCACCTCTACGACATCAACCCGGTCGGCGTCGGTGCCATGCTGCTCGCCTCCCTGCTGTCCGGTCTGGCTCATGCGGGGCTGTTCGGCGCCCTGGCGCAAGCCGCCTCACCCCTAGTATCCCTGGTCTCCGCGCTGATCTGCGCGCCGCTGCTGGCCTGGCTCACCCAAGGCCGCTACTACATTGCCCGGACCAGCGTGCTGAAGTTGCTGCATCCCGCACAGATCCATCTGGAATGCGTGCTCTGCACCAACGCCTTCGAGCGCGAAGACATCGCCTTCTGCCCTGCCTACGGCGCGCCCATCTGCTCGCTCTGCTGCGCCCTGGATGCCCGCTGTGGCGATCTCTGCAAGCCCAGGGCGCGCCTCGCCGAGCAGGTCGATACCCTGCTGCGCTGGCTGCTGCCGAACACTTCGGTGCCGCGCCTGCATACCCGCCTGGCGCACTACCTGGGCGTGCTGCTGGTCATGGTCGGGCTGATGTTCTGCGCCCTGGCGCTGATCTACAGCCAGGTCTCCCAAGGGCTGCAGGTCGATGAGCGTCACCTGTTGTATCAGGGCTTCTTCAAGGCCTTCATGGTGCTCACGCTGTTTGCCGGCGCCCTGGCCTGGTGGGTGGTGCTGACCCGCGAGAGCCGCCACGTGGCGCTGGAGGAATCGACCCGGCAGACCGCGCTGCTGATGCAGGAGATCGAGGCGCACCGCAAGACCGACGAAGCGCTGCAGCGGGCCAAGGAGGCGTCCGAAGCCGCCAACGCGGCCAAGAGCCGCTACGTCACGGGCTTGTCCCACGAGTTGCGCACGCCGCTGAACAGCATTCTCGGCTATACCCAGATCCTGCAGCGCGATCCGGCCAGCAGCGGCCATCAGCTGGATGCTCTGGCCACCATCTACCGCAATGGCTCGCACCTGCTCTCGCTGATCGACGGCCTGCTCGACGTGGCCCGGATCGAAGCGGGCAAGCTGCAGCTGGAACCCTCGGAGCTTCCCTTCCCGGAATTTCTCGAACAGCTGCAGCAGATGTTCACGCCCCAGGCCCAGGACAAGGGCCTGAGCTTTGCCCTCGAGGTCGAGGGACGCCTGCCCGCCGTGGTGCGCGGCGATGAAAAACGGGTGCGGCAGACCCTCATCAATCTGCTCGGCAATGCCGTGCGCTACACCGACCAGGGTGGCGTGATCCTGGCGGTCACCTATGCGCGGGAAACCGCCACCTTCGAGGTCATCGACAGTGGTCTGGGCATCGCCGCAGAGCAGCTGGAGCGGCTGTTCCAGCCCTTCGAACGGGGTGATCCGCTGCGCCAGGACAACGGCCTGGGACTGGGCCTGACCATCACCCGCATGCTGGTGACGTTGATGGGCGGCGCCCTGGACGTGACCAGCACACCCGGCGAGGGCACCCGCTTCGTGGTGCGCCTATTCTTGTCCGAGGTGCGGGTGCCCCAGGCGCTGGTTCACGTCGAACACAGCATCAGCGGCTATCAGGGCCCGCGACGCCGGGTGCTGCTGGTGGACGACCACCTGGATCACCGCCGGGTGCTGGCCGGCATGCTCGAACCCCTGGGCTTCGAACTGGCGGAGGCCGCCAATGGCCAGGACGCCATCCGCCAGGTTGCCCTCTGGCAGCCGGACCTCATCCTCATGGATCTTTCCATGCCGCTGCTCGACGGGCTGGAGACCAGCACGCTGATCCGCCGCAATGGCCTGTCCAGGGCGCCGATCATCGTCATTTCCGCCAATGCCTTCGCCGTCGATCGCGAACGCAGCACCGCGGCCGCCTGCGACGATTACCTGGCCAAGCCAGTCCATACGCCGCAGTTGCTGGAAAAGATCAGGGTGCACCTGAATCTGATCTGGCTGGAGCGGACCGCCGAACCGCCTGGTGCACGATCGATCTCGCTCCAGCCGCCGAGCGCTGTCAGTCTGGAAGCGTTACAGGAGCTGGGGGCGCTGGGCTATGTGAAAGGCATCCACGCCTGCCTGGACCGCATCGAGCACGAGGAGCCGGCCAGCGCCGCCTATGTCGATACCCTGCGCGCACTGGTGAAACGCTTTCAGCTCAACGACTTCAATCGCCGTCTCAAAGACGCGCTGCAGCCGGCCGACCTGCCCTTGGAAGGAGAGATTCCATGACCGCCGCCCTACCGCCCAGCGTGGTGCTGATCGTCGATGACACGCCGGACAACCTCGCCCTGCTCTCCGACGCCCTGGACGCCAGCGGCTACATGGTGCTGGTGGCCCTGGATGGCGCCAGTGCTCTGGAGCGCATGCAGCGGCGCCGCCCGGACGTGGTGCTGCTGGACGCCATGATGCCTGGACTGGATGGCTTCGAGACCTGCCGGCGGATCAAGGCACAGGCCGAACTGGCCGACATCCCGGTGCTGTTCATGACCGCCCTGACCGAGAGCGAGCACGTGGTGGAGGCCTTCGCCGCGGGCGGCATCGACTACGTGACCAAGCCACTCAAGACCGATGAGGTCTTGGCACGGGTCGCGGCCCACCTGCGCACCGCGCGCGAACTCCAGGCGGCGCGCGGCCTGCCAGCGAGCCGCCCGCACGCCAGGACCGCACTGGACCTGGCGCCGCTCAGCAGCCGCTACCAGCTGACCGGCCGCGAGGTCGAGGTCCTGCACTGGGTCGCCTGCGGCAAGACCAATCGCGACATCGGCGACATCCTCGGCCTCTCGCCCCGCACCGTGAACAAGCACCTGGAACACGTCTACGTGAAACTCGGCGTGGAAACCCGTACGGCGGCGGCGACCTTGGCTATTGGGGTGTGTCGGTAGAGACGGCGGGACATGCCCACCGCAACCCTGGCCTTCGCTCGCTACGAGGCATTTCTCGCCTCGGACGCGGCGATCTGAGCATCGGGACAGCTACTGATCACCGAAGTGGATGCCGTGGCGTAGCTCAGCCGCATGGGCGCGCTTCACCTCTTCCGGGTCAAAGGTCAGGCGGCTAAGGTATGCGCCTCATCCCTTCAAGTAGCCCTCTTTCCGGAGCCTCGTCAGCCATGCTCAGCCAGGAGCTCAAGGCGTTTCACATGGTCGCGCGGCTGGGCAGCATCACCCAGGCGGCGAAGAAGCTCTGCCTGAGCCAGCCGACGGTGACCACCCAGATCCGCAACCTGGAGGCGCAGTACGGGATCGAACTGTTCCATCGCGGTGGTCGACGGCTGCAGCTCAGCGACGTCGGCGTCCAATTGCTGCCCAAGGTGCAGGAACTCCTGCAGCGCGAAGCCGACATCGACTTTCTCCTGCGCAACAGCGCCGAATTGCAGGGAAAGCTGCGCCTCGCCGCGACGGCGCCCTACTACATGCTGGACGTGCTGCGCGATTTTCGGCTGCGCTATCCGCACATCGAGGTCACCCTGAGCATCGGCAATTCCCAGCAGGTGGTGGAAGCGCTGGAAGACTATCGCGTTGATCTGGCGGCCTCCTCGCAACTGGAACCCGATCCGCGGTTCACCCGCCTGGTGCTGGGCGAAGACCCCCTGGTACTGACCGTGCATCGCAGCCATCCCCTCGCTGGGCACACGCGCCTGGCACCGGCCGCGCTGGCCGGCCAGTGTCTGCTCTGCCGGGAAGCGGGATCCATTACCCGCCAGCTCACCGACGATTGGCTGGCGGCGGCGGGTGTCCGTCCGGGCAGCCTGCTGGAGATCGGCAGCCGGGAGTCGATCCGCGAGGCGGTACTGCGCGGCCTCGGGGTAGCGGTGATCGCGCGACACGAGGTGCCGGACCACGCTGCGCTACGAGTGATAGCCCTGGAGGCGGCGCCGACCATCGTCGAATACCTCTACTGCCTCAAGGAAAGACGCCAGGCGCGATTGCCGGCCGCCTTTCTCGCCGTGGCTCGCGAAGCCCGCCAGGGCTGACCGACTACCCAAATTCGCCGATACCACTATCGGCCGCTTTGGCCCTGTTGCCATCAGGATGTCGCGCCCCACGCCCAGTATCGACCTCGTCAACACCCTCACGAGGTCTCTGCCATGGCTACCGTCGATCTGCGTCTGCGCGGACTGCACAAGCGCTTCGAGGATTTCCTGGCGCTGGATGACGTCTCCCTCGACGTCGCCGCCGGGGAGCTGGTCTGCCTGCTCGGCCCGTCCGGTTGCGGCAAGACCACCCTGCTGCGCTGCATCGCCGGGCTGGAGCGCCAGGACGCCGGCACCATCGCCTTTGGTGGACGCGACGTTTCGCACCTGCCACCCCAGGCCCGCGACTACGGCATCCTGTTCCAGTCCTATGCGCTCTTTCCCCACCTCGACGTGGCGGCCAATGTCGCCTACGGCCTGCGCGGCTGGTCGCGAACCGCAAGCCAGGCACGGGTGGCCGAGCTGCTGGCCCTGGTCGGCCTGAGCGACAGCGCGCGCAAATACCCGAGCCAACTCTCCGGTGGCCAGCAGCAGCGCATTGCCCTGGCCCGTGCCCTGGCGCCCCGTCCCTCGCTATTGCTGCTGGACGAACCCCTGTCGGCGCTGGACGCCCAGGTGCGCGAGCGCCTCTGCGGCGAACTACGCGGCCTGCAACGCCAGCTGGGCATCACCACCCTGATGGTCACCCACGATCAGGACGAGGCACTGCTGATGGCCGACCGTATCGCCGTACTCAACCAGGGTCGCATCGAACAGTACGCCGCGCCGGAAGACCTCTATCGCCGCCCGGCCAGCCCCTTCGTCGCCGAATTCATCGGCCGGGGCAACTGGCTGCCCTATGAGCTACGGGAGGGCGTCGCCTGGATCGGCGATCAGGCCCTCACGCTGCCAACGCCGTCACCCGCCGGTCCGGGGCGACTGTTCTGCCGACCCGAGGCGATCCTCGTCAATCCGCCCGTCCCCCAACCGAACCTGCTCCAGGGGCGGGTGCGCGAGCGGATCTTTCTCTGCAATCGCTGCCGTCTCGGCTTCGAGCTCAACGCCCTGCCCGGCCTGTCGCTGATTGCCGAACTGGCGCCCGAGATCGCCGCAACGCTCGATCGGGGGAGCCTGCGCGTAGCCTTGCCGCCCCACGCCCTGCAGGTGTTCGCCGCGTGATCCTTTCCCAGCGCCTGCTCGCGGCCCGAGGCGAGCGCTATCCTGCAACGGACCGCGCCGATCGGTGCTTCGTCCTCGGCGGCCAGAGCCTGCTGCTGGTGCTGTTGCTCTTCGCCGTGGTGCTGCCGCTGCTGGCGATCTTCTGGCGCGGCCTGGCCGGTGACCCGAGTCAGGGTGGCGGCCTGGCCAGCGCCCTGGCGTTCTTCAGCAGCGCCCACTTTCGCTGGCTGCTGGAAAACAGCCTGGCCACGGCAACGACGGTCGTCGCGCTGGTGGTGCCGATCGCCTTTCTGTTCGCCTACGCCCTGCAGCGGGCCTGCCTGCCGGCCAAGGGACTCTGGCGAGCCTTGTCGCTGTTGCCGCTGCTGGCACCGTCCATGCTGCCGGGCATCGCCCTGATCTATCTGTTCGGCAACCAGGGCCTGTTACGTGGCCTGGTAGCGGACAACATCTATGGCTTCTGGGGCATCGTTCTCGGCCAGGCGCTCTATACCTTTCCCCATGCGCTCATGGTGCTGCTGGGCAGCCTGGCGCTGGCCGACGCCCGCCTGTTCGATGCGGCGGCCAGTCTCGGCGCCTCACCCTGGCGGACCTTTCGCACGCTGGTCTGGCCGGCGGCTCGCCAAGGCGTCTTCGCTGCGAGTTGCCTGGTGCTCAGCCTCTGCATCACCGACTTCGGCATTCCCGTCGTGGTCGGCGGCCACTACCAGACGCTGGCGCTGGAGGCCTACAAGGTGGTCATGGGCCAGCAGCAATTCGGTCGGGGAGCCCTGATCGGCCTCTGTCTGCTGCTGCCCGCGCTGCTCAGCTTCGGCGTGGATCTCTGGCTGCGGCGCCGTCAGCGCGGTGCCCTGGATGGTCGCGTGCAGCCCTACCGGCCCTGCTCCGCCCCCCTGCGCGATCACGGCCTGCTCCTGCTGGTGGTGCTGGTCTGCGCCCTGCTGGTCGGTGTCTACGGCACTGCGGTCTATTCTTCGCTGGTGCGCTTCTGGCCGTACGACCTGTCCCTGTCGCTGCACAACTACGCCTTCGCCGATCTCCCCGGCGGTTGGCAGGCCTATGGCAACAGCCTGCTGCTGGCCAGCAGCAGCGCCCTGCTGGGTGGACTGCTGATCTTCACCGGCACCTACCTGGTGGAAAAGACGCCCCAGACGACCCTGACCCGGCTGCTGCGGCTGCTGTGCTTCATCCCCATGGCGGTACCCGGGCTGGTGCTGGGCCTGGGCTATGTCTTCTTCTACAACCTCCCGGCCAATCCACTTCACGGCCTCTATGGAGCCTGCCGCTGCTGGCGGTCTGTACGGTGGCGCACTTTCTCACCACTGCCCAGCTCACCGCGGCAACCGCCCTGCGCCAGCTGGACGACGAATTCGAAGCCGCCGCGCGCGCGCTCAAGGTACCCCTGGCCCTGCACTTCCTGCGGGTGACCGTACCGCTGTGCCTGCCGGCGCTGCTGGACAGCATCCGCTATCTCTTCGTCTCGGCCATGACCACCGTCTCGGCGGCCATCTTCCTCTACAGCCCCGACAGCCTGCTGGCCGCCATCGCCGTGCTCAATCTGGACGATGCCGGCAACGTCGGCGGCGCCGCGGCCATGGCCACCCTGATCCTGCTCACCAGCGCCGGCGTCTCGCTGCTGCTCGCCGGGCTCTCCCGCGGGCTGTTGCGCCGCACCCAGGCCTGGCGCATTCCCACCGCTTCCTGACCCAAGGACCTCGCCCATGGACTATCAAGCCCCTACCCGCCTGCAGGCCGCCATCCTGGACTGGGCCGGCACCGTGATCGACTTCGGCTCCTTCGCGCCCACGCGCATCTTCGTCGAGGCCTTCGCCGAGTTCGACGTGGAGCTCAGTCTCGCCGAAGCCCGGGCCCCGATGGGACTGGGCAAGTGGGATCACATCCGCGCGCTCTGCGATCAGCCTGCGGTGGCCGCGCGCTTCGAGCGCCGCTTCGGCCGGCTGCCTGACGATGCCGACGTAACGGCGATCCATGAGCGTTTCCTGCCCCTGCAGATCGCCCGGATCGCCGAGCACTCGGCGCTGATTCCCGGATCGCTGGAGGCCATCGCCGCCCTGCGCGCCCGCGGGCTGAAGATCGGCAGCTGCTCCGGCTATCCCCGCGCGGTGATGGACCGGGTTGCTGAACTGGCCGCCGCGGCGGGCTATCGACCCGATCACGTGGTGGCCACCGACGAGGTGCCCAAGGCCCGTCCCGGACCGGCCCAGGCGCTGGCCAACGTCATCGCCCTGGGCATCGACGACGTCGCCGCCTGCGTCAAGGTCGACGACACCGCACCCGGCCTGCTGGAAGGCCGCCGCGCCGGGATGTGGACGGTCGCCCTGCGCTGTTCCGGCAACCACCTGGGCCTGTCCTGGGAGGAATACCAGGCCCTGCCCGCCGAACGCCTGAACACCGAGCGCACGCGTATCCACGCCCTGCTCGCCGCCAGTCGTCCGCACTACCAGATCGACACCCTTGCCGAATTGCCGGCGGTGGTGGCCGACATCGATACCCGCCTGGCCCGCGGCGAAAGCCCCCAGGCCAGCTGAGCAGCTCTTCCCGAGGAGATCCGACCATGTTCCTGCGTACCGCCCTGGCCGCTACCCTGGCCTGCGCCTGGCTGCTACCCGCCCAGGCCGCCACCGAACTCACTGTCTACAGTGCCCTGGAGGTCGAGCAGTTGAAGCCCTACCAGGAGGCCTTCGAAGCCCAGCATCCGGACATCCACCTCAAGTGGGTGCGGGACTCCACCGGTATCGTCACCGCCAAGCTGCTCGCCGAGAAGGATCGACCCCAGGCCGATGTCATCTGGGGCCTGGCCGCTTCGAGCCTGGCGATCCTGGAAAAACAGGGACTGCTGCAGCCCTATGCACCGCAGAATCTGGCGCAGATAGGCGCCCGCTACCGCGACACAGCCAATCCACCGGCCTGGGTCGGCATGGACGTCTGGGCGGCGGCCCTCTGTGTGAATCGCATCGAGGCCGAACGCCAGGGCCTGCCGCTGCCCAAGACCTGGGAAGACCTGACCCGTCCCGAGTACCAGGGCAAGATCGTGATGCCCAATCCGGCCTCCTCCGGCACCGGCTACCTGGACTTCAGCGCCTGGCTGCAGATGTTCGGCGAGGCCAAGGGCTGGGACTACCTGGACCGCCTGCATCGGAACATCGGCCAATACACCCACTCCGGCTCCAAGCCCTGCAAGCAGGCGGCGGCCGGCGAGTTTCCCATCGGTATCTCCTTCGAATACCCGGCGGTGCAACTCAAGCGCCAGGGCGCGCCTCTCGAAATTGTGCTGCCCGCCGAGGGCCTGGGTTGGGAAATCGAGGCGACGGCCATCGTCAAGGGCACCGACCACCTGGAGGCGGCGCGCAAGCTGGCCGACTTCTCGGCGAGCCCGGCAGCCATGAATCTCTACAAGGCCAATTTCGCCGTCCTGGCGCAACCGGGTATCGCCACGCCCATGGCCGAACTGCCCGCCAACTACGAACAGCGCCTGGCGCCCAACGACTTCGCCTGGGCCGCGCAGAACCGCGAGCGCATCCTCGCCGAATGGCGCCAGCGCTACGACGGCAAATCCGAACCGCGCCAACCTTGAATCCGGGGGTCTTCTCATGAGTCAGCACGAATGTGATCTGCTGGTGGTCGGTGCCGGCATCCTCGGCCTGGCCCACGCCTGGGCCGGGGTTCGCCGCGGCCTCAGGGTCCGGGTCATCGAACGCAGTCATACGCCGCTCGGCGCGTCCATCCGCAACTTTGGCCAGGCCCTGGTCACCGGTCAGGCACCCGGCACCATGCTGGCGCTGGCACAACGCTCGCGAGGGCTCTGGGCCGAGCTGGCGGGTGCGGCTGGGCTGTCCCTGCTGCAGCGCGGGTCCCTGCTGTTCGCCCGTACCCCTGCGGAAGAAGCCCTGCTCGACGCCTTTTGCGCCGGCCGTGCCCGGGCGCTGGGCTATCGCGTCGAGCTGCTGCGCGGCGCGGCGCTCAAGGACCTCTACCACGGCCGCTTCGCCCACCACCGCGCCGCCCTGCATGGCCTGGACGACCAGCAGCTCTACTCCCGGGAGGCGTTGCCGCAGATCGTCGAGTTTCTGCGCGGACTGGGGGTGGAGTTTCATTTCTCCACCCTGGTACGCGACGTGACACCGGGCACTGCCCTGACCACCGCGGGTCGTTTCACCGCCGGCCACATCCTGGTCTGCTCGGGACACGACTACCAGACGCTGCTGGCCGAGCCCCTGGCGACCCTGGAGCCCCAGGTCTGCCGCCTGCAGATGCTCCGCGCCCGCTGTACCCGGCCACTGGATCTGCAGCACGCGGTGCTGACCGGGCTGAGTTGCGTCCACTACGGCGCCTTCGCCGACCTGCCCGAAGCCGCGGCGATCCGCGCGGAAATCCGCCAGCAGCAACCGGAGCTGGCGGAGCTCGGCATCCACCTGCTGATCAGTCCGACCCCCCAGGGTGAGCTCATCATCGGCGATTCCCATGACTACGGTAGCGATGCGTCACCTTTCAACGGTGAGCACGTCGATCGCCTGCTGCTGGAGTTGGCAGAGCAAACGCTGGGCGACCGCCTGGAGGTAATCGAGCGCTGGCAAGGGGTCTACGGCGCTCGCGGCCCTGGGCCGTTCAGCGTCCTGCAGGTCGATCCGCAGATCACCGCCGTGCTGATGCATACCGGTCTCGGCATGAGCATCGGCCTGGCACTGAGGGAGCGAACGATTGCGGAAGTGTTCTGAGACCTCTGCGGACAGGAGCCGCCTTCACGTCGTACAGGCGTGACCCGCAGTATCCTTTGCGGGCCTGGCCTGCTATCTAGGCAGCATGCGCCGTCACGGCATGCTGCCGCAGAGCCCCGTTCCGCCAGTCCAGGTTGAAGATGCCTTCCTTTCATAACGACCGCTACGACCTTCCCCTGTCCACCGCTGCCGCCCGCGCCGCCGAGCGCTATCAGGCCGGCGTCGATCTCTTGCTGTCGCTCTGGCCCGGTGCCGCCGAGGCGCTGGACGAGGCCATCGCAGCCGATCCTGACTTCGCCCTGTCCCATGCAGCGCGGGCGCGGCTGCAGCTGATCGACAACCAGGCCGGCGCTGCCCGGGAGACCATCGCCCAGGCGCAGCGGCTGGTGGAGCGGCATGGCACGGAGCGCGAGCGCAGCCATGTGGAAGTCGTGCGGCGGCTGATCGCCGGTGAGGCCGCCCAGGCCCTGCAGGGCGCGCTGGACCACGCCGAGCGCTGGCCGCGCGACATCCTGATCCTCGGCCTGCCGCTGGGGGCCTTCGGCTTGCTAGCCTTTTCCGGGCGTGCCGATCACGACCAGGCGCGGGTCGACCTCTGCGAGCGCCATGCCCGCCATTTCGCCGCGGATGACTGGTGGTTCCTCACCTACCGCGGCTGGTCCCACGGCGAGAACGGCGACGTGGTCCGCGGTCGGGCGCTTGCCGAGCGGGCGCTCGAGCTGCGCCGCCACAACGTCAACGCGGCCCATGCGCTGACCCATGTCCTGCACGAATCCGGCGACAGCCAGGCCGCGCAGGCCCTGATCGCCGGCTGGCTGCCCGAGTACCCCCATCACGGTACCCTGCATGGCCATATCGCCTGGCACGGCGCCCTGGTGGCCCTGGAGCAGGGTGACAGCCAGGGCGCGCTGGCCCTCTATAAGCGCTTCGTGGCGCCGGCCGCGTCCACCGCCGGCCCGCTCAATCGGGTCAGCGACAACGCCTCCTTTCTCTGGCGCCTGGGCCTCTATGGCCATGAAGTGCCCGCCGGCCTCTGGCAGGCCACCGCCGCCAGCGCAGAGGGGCTGTTCCAGCAACCGGGGCTGGCCTTTGCCGACGTCCATATGGCACTGATCGCCGCGGCGACCGGGGATCGTGGGGCGGTGGAAACCCGCGTCGCCGGATTGGAAAGTCGTCTGCGCGACGGTGTCCTGCCCGCCGGGCCGGTCGTCCCTCTGCTCTGTAGCGCCCTGCTGGCTTTCGCCGAGGAAGATTATCTCGCTTGTGCCCGGCTGCTGGAGCCGCTGCGCGCGGACGTCCCCCGCATCGGTGGCAGCGGCGCCCAGCGCGAGGTCATCGAAGACACCCTGCTGGTCGCCCTGCTGCGCGGGGGTGAGCAGGTCAAGGCCGCGGCGCTGCTGGACGAGCGGCTGCACCGCCGGCCCTCAACCCGGGATCGGTGTTGGCAGGCCAGCCTGACGTTCTGAGGAGCGAGGTCAGGCGTGGGTCAGATACCAGCGCCAGTCCTGTTCCCCCACCTCGGCCATGAATTGCCGGTACTCCGCGCGCTTGATCGCCAGATAGACCTCGATAAAACGCTCACCCAGCGCCTCCCGGATCCAGCTGGAGCGCTCCAGCGCCTGCAGCGCGGTGAGCCAGTCGGTGGGCAGGAAGTCGGTGGCCTGCTCGTAGCCGTTGCCGACGATGGCCGGCCCCGGGTCACGCTCGTCACGGATGCCTTCGTGGATGGCGGCGAGGATGGCCGCGGCGGCCAGATAGGGATTGGCATCGGCGCCGCAGATGCGGTGTTCGATGTGGCGACTGCTGGCCGGACCACCCGGCACGCGCAGGGATACGCTGCGGTTGTTGACCCCCCAGCTCTTGGCCAGCGGTGCATAGCTGTTGGCCTGGAAACGGCGGTAGGAGTTGGCGTTGGGACAGAAGATCGCCAGGGCATCCAGCATCCGGTGCTGCATGCCGCCGATGGAATGGCGCAGCAGCGGCGTGCCCTGCGGGTCCTCGCTGGCATAGAGGTTGTGTCCCTCGGCATCGGCCAGGCTGACGTGCAGGTGCAGGCCGCTGCCCGCCTGGTCGCCGAAGGGCTTGGCCATGAAGCAGGCCTGCAAGCCGTGGCGGTTGGCCACGCCCTTGACCAGGCGCTTGTAGCGAATGCCTTCGTCGATGGCCTGGAGGGCGTCGAAGCGGTGCAGCAGGGTCAGTTCGAGCTGGCCGGGGGCGTATTCGGAGATGGCCGTGCGCACCGGCAGGCCCTGCACCTCGCAGGCGGCGTAGAGGTCATCGAGAAAGGGTTGCAGCTGCTCCAGTTCGTAGACCCCGTAGACCTGCGGCGAACCGGGTCGCACCCCATTCATCTGCAGCGCCGGTTGCGGCCGGCCCTGGGCGTCGCGGGTGTGGTCGAGCAGATAGAACTCCAGCTCCACCGCCATCACCGGCTGGAAGCCGTCGGCCTGCAGCCGCTCGATCACCCGTACCAGGGCGTGCCGGGGATCGGCGGGCGTGGCCGGCAGCCCCTGGGTCGGGTGCATGCTCACCTGCACCTGACCGGTCGGGGTGCTGCGCCAGGGTTGCAGGGTCAGACTGCCGGGCAACGGATAGGTCCAGCAGTCGACATCGGCGACCTCCCAGACCAGGCCGGTGGCTTCGACGTCTTCCCCCTGCAGGGTCAGCGCCAGGATGGAGCTGGGCAGCGGCCGGCCCTCTTCGTAGATGGCCAGCAATTCGTCCCGGTGCAGCAACTTGCCGCGGGGCACGCCATTGGCATCGATCAGCATGAGTTCGATGCTGCGCACCTCGGGGTGGGCGGCGAGGAAGTCGCGGGCTTCCTGGGCGTCGGCGAAGTTCATGGCTGACACTCCCGGGCGCCGGGCAGCGCCAGGAGTTCGGCGAGGCCCTGGTCGAGGGTGGCGAGCAGCAGATCGACGTCTGCCGCAGCGAGATCCGGGCAGCACAGGGTCATGTTGTGGAAGGGGGTGATGAGGATGCCCCGGTTGATCAGATAGAGGTGCAACGCCTGCTGCAGGCTGTCATGGAAGGCGGCTTCCGCCTCGGCGCCGGTGGTGGGCGGCGTGGCGCAGAACTGGAATTCGCAGCGGGCGCCCAGCTCCGTCACCGACCAGGCCAGGCCATGGCGGGCGATCACCGCGCGCAGACCAGCGGCCAGTCGCGCTGCCAGCGGCAGCATCCGTTCGTAGGCGGCCGGCGTCGCCACTTCCTCCAGGTTGACTCTCAGGCAGCGCATGGCCAGGGCATTGGCCGACAGCGTGGTGCCCATGCCGCTGTGCCCATGGCCATGGCTGGTCTCGCTGGCGTGCTGCTGCGCCAGGCGCATGGCCTGGGCCATCTCGTGGCTGCAGCCATAGGCCGAACAGGGCACGCCCCCGGCGATGGGTTTGCCGAAGGTGATGAAGTCCGGCTGCAGATTCCAGGCGCGGGTACAGCCGCCGGGGCCGGTGGACAGGGTATGGGTCTCGTCGATGATCAGCAGGGTGCCGTATTGCCGGGTCAGGGCGCGGACCTGGTCCATGAAGCCCGGAGCGGGCAGCACCATGCCGATGTTGGTCATGGCCGGTTCGCAGATCAGCGCGGCGACGTCGCCCTTCGCCAGTGCCTCCTCCAGCGCCGCCAGGTCGTTGAAGGGCACGGCCCGACTGGTCTCGGCCAGGTTGTGCGCCTGGCCGATCAGGCCGCCGCGGTGCACGGTGCGACCGTCCTGATGGCGCACCATGACGTCGTCGACGGTGCCGTGATAGCAGCCGTCGAACACCAGCAGCATCTTGCGATTGGTGATGGCGCGCGCCCAGCGGATGACATAGCGGTTGGCGTCGGTGGCGGTGGTCGCCACCTGCCAGAACGGCAGGCCGAAGCGCTCGGCGAGCAACTCCCCGGCGACCACGGCATCCTCGCCGGGCAGCATGGTGGTGAGCCCGCGGGCACCCTGCTCGGCCAGGGCCCGGGCGATGGGCGCCGGCGAATGGCCGAACATGCTGCCGGTATCGCCCAGGCAGAAGTCGATGTACTCGTGGCCGTCTACATCGTGGAAGCGCGAACCCTGGGCATGGCTGACGAACAGCGCACTGGGCATCGACCAGTCATTCATCCAGTGCATGGGCACGCCGCCGAACAGGGAGTGCCGGGCCCGCTCGGCCAGGGCGAGGGATTTGGGATTGCGCGCCAGGAAGCGCTCGCGTTCGGCCGCGACGAAGGTCTGGACGGCGGCTTCGCTGATACCACTGGTGGTCATGTCGGACTCCTCTTGGGTTTGAAGGCGGCTCGGCCCGGGCTCAGTGCCCGGCCGAGACGCCGCAATCGATGGCCAGGTCGGCGCCGGTGATGGAGCGGGCGGCGGGTTGGCACAGGAAAAAGGCCAGTTCGGCGACTTCCTCGGGTTGGATGAAGCGCGCCTGCTCGCCTTGCGGATACTTCTCCAGCAATTCCTGCAGATAGGCGGCGGGATCGCCATTGCCGTAGCGCTCTGCCTGAAAGCTCAGCATGGGCGTCGCCACATCGCCGGGCGAGATGCTGTTGCAGCGCACCCCGCTGGGCGCCAGGTCCAGCGCCAGGGCCTTGGTCATCAGGGTCACCGCGCCCTTGCTGGCGCAGTAGACGGCGGCATTGCGATTGCCCTGGCGACCGGCATCGCTGCTCAGGTTGACGATGGCGCCGCGGGTGTCGCGCAGCGCGGGAATGGCCGCGGCGCAGAGAAAGAAGCTGGCCTTGAGATTGACATCCAGCACCAGGTCGAAATCTTCCTCGCTGAAGGTCTCGGCCGGGCCTTCGCGCCAGACGCCGGCGCAGTTGACCAGGGCGTCGAGTCGACCGAGGCGGTCCAGGACGCGGGCGACCACCTCCCGGCTGGCGCGGGCCTGGCGCAGGTCGGCAGCGTGCTGGCCGGCAAGCTGGCCGTCGGCCTGCAGCGCCGCCAGGGCTGCGCCGTCGAGATCGGTGCCGAAGACCCGCCAGCCCGCCTGCAGAAAGTGCGCGCGCACCGCCTGGCCGATGCCCCCCAATACCCCACTGATCAGCACGACTGGCTGCATGTCAGGCCCCCTTGCTTTCGATGCGGCTGTTGCCGCCGTCCACCACCAGGTATTCCCCGGTGATGTAGCTGGCCTCGGGCGAGGCCAGGAAGGCCACCGCCGCGGCGACCTCGGCGGGGCGGCCGGCGCGACCCACGGGGACCCGCGTCGCCGCCTGCAATTCTTCCGGCAGGCTGGAGGCGGTTTCGATCCAGCCAGGGGCGACGGCGTTGACCGTGATGCCCTGCCCGGCCACCTCCAGCGCCAGACTCATGTTCATGCCGACCATGGCCGCCTTGGCCGCGCTGTAGGCCGCTGCCTGCGGAATGCCCGCCCGGGTGCCGGTGGCGGAACTGACGTGGACGATGCGGCCATAGCCGCGCGCCTGCATGCCGGGCAATACGGCACGGGTCAGCAGGAAGGCCGTGGTCAGGTTGCGCGCCAGGGTCAGATTCCAGTCGGCCAGGGTCATCCGCGCCACCTCCACCAGGGGCTCGGGACTGCCCTGCATGGTCATGCCGGCGTTGTTGACCAGGATGTCGATGCGGCCCCAACGCGCCTCGGCCCACTGGCAGAAGTCGCCAACGGCGGTCTCCTCGGTGAGATCCAGGGCCTGACCTTCAGCGGTGAAGCCGGCGGCGCGCAATTCCGCCACCCGCTCCGCTCTCCGGGCGCTGCTGGCGGTGACGAGCAACCGGGCCCCCGCCGCGCCCAGGCGGTGGGCTATCGCCATGCCGATGCCGGCTTCGCTGCCGGCACCGCTGATCAGGGCCACCTGGCCCGCCATCGACTCGCTCATGTCACTGTCTCCGTTGTGGTCTGACTGGACTCTAAGCCTGTCTGGCTGATACAAAAAGACGATCGTTATCAGCGAAATTGACAACCATGGCCTTTACCAGCGAAACGCTTCGGGTCTTCCTCGCCGTGATCGACGAGGGCTCCTTTTCCGCAGCGGCCCGCGTCCTGGGGCGGGTGCCGTCAGCGGTGAACATGGCGATTTCCCAGCTGGAGGCCGAGCTGGACCTGGTGCTGTTCGATCGCGCCACCCGCAAGGCCTTGCCGACCCCCGCCGCGCGCGCCCTCGAACCCCAGGCGCGGCAGGTGGCCAGCCAGCTCAACCTGCTCGACGCCCATGCCCTGCAATTGCACGCCGGGCTGGAGCGGCGCTTCGTGCTGGTGATGGCGCCGGAGTTGCAGACGGGTGCCTGGAGTCGGCCGCTGGTGACCCTGGCCGAGGAATTTCCGGCGCTGGAAATCGAGATCCGCTCGGCGGCACGCGCCGAGGCGATCCGCCTGCTGCACGAGGGCAGCGTCGACCTGGCGCTGATCTTCGAACGACCGGGGATCAACGAGCAGGAAGGTTTCGCCGAGGCCGGCAGCCAGTTGCTCACGGCGGTGGCGGCGCCCGGTTACCCCTCGACCCGCACCGGTCGACCGCTGGGCGAAACGCTGATGGCCGATACCCGCCAGATCGTGGTGGCCGGCGGCGACCGCAACGCCTCGGACCCGCAGATCGTGCTGTCGCAGCGGGTCTGGCTCACCGACAGCTATCTGGCGACGCTGGACCTGGTGCAGGCCGGGCTGGGCTGGGCCTATCTGCCTCACCCGCTGGTGCGCCCACTGATCGCCGCCGGGCTGCTCGAACAGGTGCAATTTGACAACATGGCCAGCCAGATCCGTCGCTGGATCGACGTCATCTGGATCAAGAACCGCCCCCAGGGCCTGGGCGCGCGGCGCTATCTGCAACTCCTGCGCGAGCAGATCGGCACCAAGCCGGAATAGTAGCCTTAGCGCCCTTCGGTGAGCCGCTGCAGCAGTTGCGCACGCCGCGCCTGATCCGCGGCTTCCTTGGCCTGGGCCAGTGGCAGCAAGGCTGCGGCCCGCGCGGGCGACAGGACGAACAGGCCGTCGTCGTCTCCCAGGGCGAGGTCACCGGGGCAGACGAGCGTCTCGCCGAGCTGGAGTTCGACGTGCAATTCGCCCAGCGCCTCGCCGCCCTGGGTGGTGACGGCGCTGATGCCGCGATGGAAGACCGGTAGACCGAGCTGGCGAAGCGCCTGGACGTCGGTGATTGCGCCGCTCACCACCACGCCGGCCAGGCCCTTGACCAGGGCCGCCAGGGTGCGCAATTCGCCCCAGCAGGCGCAGTGAGGATCGCCGACGGCCTCGATCACCAGGACGTCGCCCGGGCGACTGGCGATCAGCGCCTCGCGCAACAGGGCGCCGTGGGGCAAGGGAATGCGCGCCGTCACCACCCGGCCCAGCAGGCGCGCACCAGCTATCGCCGGCTTGAGCTCGGGCAGGTAACCCGTACGTCCGAGATGGCCCAGGGTCGAGGCGGAAATCTGGGCGTAGCCGGCGATCAGCGCGGCCGGCAGCTCGTTCAGGTGGCTGGGCATATCGCCTCCCGGGGGCGGATCAGCGGACAGTTGGAGCAGTATTCGGCGGGTGCCGTGGCCTGGTAGTAAAAGCAACAGGTGCGCCGGAAGCGGACGGGGCGTCCCACCGTATTCGCCGTTGCAGGCCGGCGGAATTGCGCCAGCGGATTGGTCTCCAGTCCCAGCTCCGCCGGCGTGGCCGCCAGCAGCCAGGCGAAGTCCTCGGCGCAGCGGGCACGAATGGCCGGATCATCCAGTTCGGCAAGGCGCCGGTCGTACAGCGAATAGAGCCGCACCGCCGCGTTCTCCCAGAGGATGCGCGGCGAGACGCGGCCAACCTGCGCCAGGGTCTCCCAGAGCGGCCGCAGCAACTCGCCGAACAGGGTGCGGGCCAGCAACGCCCGGGAGGTGGCGTGATCCTCCACGGCAGGCAGCGGCCGGGTATCGCTCAGTGGTAGCGTCGAGTGCCAGCGTCCCTGGACGTGGCCATCCTCGATCCAGACATTGCCCGGCGTCAGGTCCAGGCGCCGGTCATAGGCCGACAGGGCGTGGAAGGCTACCCCGGTGGTGAGAAAGCCCAGCCGTTTGGTCAGCAGCGACGCCGCGACCCGTCGTGTGGGGGCTTGCATGCGCGCCCCCAGGTCGTCGAGCAACTCGGCGCAGCGCGCGGCGTCCAGCCAGGCGGCGACCGGCTGGCTGTGCTGCCCATCGCGCTCCCGGGCTTCGCGCAGGCCGAAGGTTGCGCGCAGCTCGTCCCGTTGGGCACTGTCGAGGGTGGGCCTCAGGCACATGGCGGTACCTCGCGACCGAAGGGAATGCACAGCGGCGTGCCGAAATAGGGATCGGCGATGATCCGGCATTCCAGGGCGAACACCTCCCGTACCAGGGCTTGCGTCAACACCGCCGCGGGAGCGCCCTGAGCGTAAGCGCGACGCTGGTGGACGGCGACCAGGTGATCGGCATAGCGGCAGGCGAGATTGAGGTCGTGCAGCACCATGACGATGGTCTTGCCCTCCTCCCGGTTCAGCTGGCGCAGCAGGTCCAGCACCTCGATCTGGTGCGCCAGGTCCAGGTAGGTGGTGGGTTCGTCCAGCAGCAGGCAGTCGGTATCCTGGGCCAGGGTCAGGGCGATCCAGGCGCGCTGGCGCTGACCGCCGGAGAGGTCGTCCACCGGCCGCTCCGCCAGCGCCAGCAGGTCGGTGAGGCGCAGCGCCTTGTCCACCGCCGCGGCATCGTCCGCCGACCATTGACGCATCCAGTTCTGGTAGGGATAGCGGCCCAGGCTGACCAGCTGCCGCACACTGATGCCCTCGGGCGCCACCGGGGTCTGTGGCAGGACCGCCAATCGCCGGGCCAGGGCGGCGGTGGACTGCCGGTGGATGTTCTGGCCGTCGAGCAGCACCTGGCCCTGGCGCGGTTCCAGCAGCCGGGCGCAGGCCTTGAGCAGGGTGCTCTTGCCGGAGCCGTTGCTGCCGATGAGGACCGAGACGCGACCCGGTGGTAGGTCGAGGTCGAGGGCCTCGATGATGGTCTGGGTGCCGTAGCCGAGGGTCAGGCCGCGGCTGGCCAGGGTTGCCATGAAGCCTCCTTCAGGGGCGTTGCCGGATCAGCAGGTAGAGGAAAAAGGGCGCCCCCAGGGCGGCGACGAAGATGCCGGCCGGCAGATCCAGGGGTAGGAACAGGGTACGACCCAGGAGGTCGGCGAGCATTACCAGCAGCGCCCCCACCAGGGCCGCCAGCAGCGCCTGACCGGCGAACCCACTGGGCAGCAGGCGGCGGGCGATATGGGGCGCGATGAGGCCGACGAAGGCGATGGCGCCCCCCCAGGCGATGGCCACCCCGGCCAGCGCCCCGGCCAGCGCCAGCAGGGCCGCGCGTTGCCGCTGCAGGCGCACGCCGAGGCCGCGAGCCAGGTCGTCGTCGAGTTGCGCCAGCACGGCGTGGCGCGCCAGGACCGCCAGTGGCAGCAACAGGGCCAGCCACCACAGGCCCAGGGCGCGCACCTCCGGCCAGCTGGCGCCATAGACGCTGCCGGTCAGCCAGACGTAGGCGGACAGCGTGGTGGTAAGCGGGCTGAACACCAGCAGGAAGGTAGTGGCCGCGGCGAGCATGGCCGACACCCCTACCCCCACCAGCACCAGCCGCAACGGCGAGGCGCCATGATTCCAGGCCAGGCCATAGACCAGCAGCGCCGCCAGGCCCGCGCCGAGCATCGCAGCCAGCGGCAGGCCATGCGGCCCGAGACTCCCGGCCAGAAACGCCAGATAGCAGACCGCCCCGGCACTGGCGCCACTGGTGATGCCCAGCAGGTCCGGCGAAGCCAGGGGATTGCGCACCTGGCCCTGCAGCAGCAGGCCGGACACCGCCAGGGCGCTGCCGACCAGGGCTGCCAGCAGCGCCCGCGGCAGGCGCAGCTGGGTGACGATGAAACCCAGGCCGCCGTGCGCGTCGTCAGCGAAGGCGGCCAGCACCTGGGTGGGCGTCAACCAGACCTTGCCCAGGCAGAGGCACAGCAGCAGGGCCGCCAGGGCCACCAGCGCGGCGACGGCCAGCCGCCCCAGGGTGGCCGGGGCCAGGCGCCGGGAAAAACGGCCGAGCCGCCAGACGATCTCAACGGCCATGGCGGCCTCCCCGGCGCGCGAGATGGATGAAGAACGGCCCGCCGAACAGGGCGGTCATGATGCCCACGGGCACCTCCTGGGGCAGGATCACCACTCGCGCCAGGCTGTCGGCCAGCACCAGCAGCAGCGCCCCGCCCAGGGCGCAGCCGGGGATCAGCCAGCGATGCTCGTTGCGCGCGCGGGCCAACAGCCCGCGCACCAGGTGCGGCATCATCAGGCCGATGAAGCCGATATTGCCGGCCAGGGCCACGGCGCTGCCGGCCAGGCAGATCACCAGCACCCCGGCCAGCAACCGGATCAGGCCGATGGGCTGGCCGAGGCCGCGGGCCAGGTCGTCACCGGCGACCAGTACATCCAGCTGCCCGGCCAGGACCATGGCGGCGGCCAGGGCCAGCAGGCTGAACACCAGCAGGGGCGCAGCCATGGCCAGGTTATGCTCACCCACCGAACCGGCCAGCCAGAACAGCACGCTGTCCAGGCCCTCCTGATTGATCACCAGCAACGCCTGGCTGAAGGCGGTGAACAGCGCCGCCAGGGCGGCGCCAGCCAGCACGATGCGCAGCGGCGTCAGGCGCGCCTGGCCCCGGTTGCCCAGGATCCAGACCAGGATGCCGGCCACCGCCGCGCCCAGCAGCGCGCAGAGCATCCAGCCTTCCGTGCTGGACAGCCCCAGCAGGGTGATGCCCAGCACCAGGGCGAAGGTGGCCCCGGCGTTGATGCCGAACAACCCCGGCGAAGCCAGGGGATTGCGCGTCATGGCCTGCATCAGGGCACCGGCCACCGCCAGGTTGGCACCCACCACCAGAGCGACCAGCAGCCGCGTCAGGCGCGTGGTGTTGACCAGGGTGGCATCCAGCGCCAGCGAAGGATCCTGCACCAGCGCCGCCACCACGCTGCTAGGCGCGATCCAGCGCGCACCGACCGAGAGGCTCAGCACGGCGGTCAGCGCCAGGGCCAGGGCGAGCAGCAGCAATCTGAAGGGTGCGCTCATGCGGCCCCCTGGGCGGCCAGAACACCCTCGATATCGTCCAGCAGCCGATTCGCCGCGAGCATGCCGCCGCCCAGGCTCCAGGCCACCCCGTCGACCCGCCAGACCTGCCCGCGGCGGGGGGCGCTCAGGCGTTGCCAGAGCGGGTGTTCGAGCAGACTGGCGTAGTTGCGCTGCACCGCGGCCTGGTCGGCGCGCAGGAAGACGAAGAACACCTCGGCCTCCACCACCGGCAGGCTTTCCCGGGAGGTCAGCTTGATCGAGGGCGCGGCGCTACCCTGGCTGGCCGCCGGCCAGGCGAAGCCCAGTTCGCTGAGTACCCGTCCGGCGAAGCTGTCGGGCAGGTAGCTGCGCAGGTGATCGGCGCGCACGTCCAGGACCGCCACCGTCGGCGGCCACTGGGTCCCGTAATGCCGTTGCAGCGCCTCGCGCAGACGGGCGATGCGCGCCTGCCAGGCCTGCAGCAGGGCCCTGGCGTCCGCTTCACGCCCCGCAGCGGTGCCCAGGGCCAGCAGGGTCTGCTTGAATTCGAAGACCTCCTCCAGCATCACCACCGGGCACAGCTGCTGCAGCAAGGGTGCGATCCGGCCATGGCGAAAGCGCGAGGCGACGATCAGCTCCGGCGCCAGCAGCGCCAGGTCCTCCAGACTCGGCTGGGTTTCCAGACCCAGCGAGGGCACCCCCGCCAGCGCCGGGCGCAGGTAGCGATAGACGGGTTTCTCGCTCCAGGATTCGACCACCCCGCAGGGCCTGAGCCCCAGGGCCACGGCGCTGTCGGTGGCACCCTGGAACAGCGTGGCCACGCGCCTGGACTGCGCCCGGGCGACGCCTGGCGGCAGCGCCAGGCCGGTGGCAAGCACGCCGCCGAGCCCGAGGAGCCGGCGGCGGGTCATAGAGAGGGAAACACTAGGGGGCATGGCTCACCTGATGAAAGGGATTGACCACCCTGCCCTTGCCGAACGGCATGCTGCCTGGCCCACCGGCCCGCTCGATCATCGGGCGCAGCAGCCACTTCTGCGGCCAGTCCGGCGCTTCGAACAGCGTCTCCCGGAGCAGCGCCCGGGCCTCGGCGTCGAAATCCAGGGCCGCGATGCGCTCCTCCAGTACCTCGCGCAGCAGCGTCCAGGCAGCGGTCAGCGGGACAGCGTAGCAGTTCGCGACGGTCTCGAAGATGGCCCTGAGATTGACCTGGATGCCCAGCGTCTGGAACCAGAACAGCAGATCGCGCGGATGCTCGTGATAGAGCGTCTGGGCATGGCCGGGCTTGATCCGGTACTGCGGATCGGCCAGCCCCTGGCGCTCCAGCCAGGGCACGTACAGGCGCAGGGAGTCGTGGTCGCGTAGCAGCAGGCCCTGGATGCGTCCGGCGCGCCAGACCAGCACGGCATTCTGCCCGTGCACCTCACCGAGCAGGCCGAGGCGGAACATCCGC
The DNA here is from genome assembly GCF_009765395.1 of Pseudomonas sp. BAV 4579. Classification (NCBI taxonomy): domain Bacteria; kingdom Pseudomonadati; phylum Pseudomonadota; class Gammaproteobacteria; order Pseudomonadales; family Pseudomonadaceae; genus Pseudomonas; species Pseudomonas sp. BAV 4579. The sequence continues at coordinate 45,338 of NZ_WHOV01000150.1, forward strand.
AGGTTGAGGTCGATGAAACTGTGGCACAGCTCACCCAGCAACAGCAGGACATTGGCCGGCGTCGGTGCCAGCGCCCGTGCTGCCAGCCAGTCGTCGAAGAAATGCCGGCGACTGCCCGGCAGCTTTGTGCCGAGCGGGGCCATGGGCAGCAGCCGGCAGTCGGGATCGGCCAGCAGTGCCGCGGGATAGCCGCGCACCATGGCCGACAGATGCCGCGGCGCCTCGTCGAAGAGGGTCGCCGCCGGCGGCATGAAGGCCCACCAGCGACTCTCGTCGCACAGGTGCAGGCTCTCGGCGAGCACTGGGTCCAGGGCCCGCGCCTGGCGCAGCAGAGCCTCGCTGCGCGAGCCGTTGATCATCTTCACCGCCGGCAGGTAGCGCGAGGCGCCCAGGGAATGCACCGCCATGGGCAACTTGAGCTGGGCCACGCCCGCGCCCTCCTCCATGAGCATGGAGCGCAGCGACGAGGTCGCGTGGCAACGTGCGCCGGCGAAGTCCAGGTGCTGGCAGACGCCGCTGGCGAAGGCCTCGTCCAGCCGCCCCGGCAGCCCCTCGGCGAGTTGCCAGGGGTGTACCGGCAGCGCCAGGTGACTCTCGGCCAGGCCGCGCTGCTGCAATTCGGCCTGCAACTCGGCCAGCGCCGCTGGGGTCAGCAGGTCGGCCGCCGGCCCCTGGCCCTCCGCCGCCACCCCCTCGCCGCACAGCAGCTGATCGCGGCGCACCGCGACCCAGGCCAGGCGCACGGGTTGGCCGAATTCGGCCTGGTAGGCCTGGTAGTCGGCGTCGTTCAGGCCCAGCTTGGCCTTGGCCAGGGGGTGATAGGGTCGATCCCGCAGGGCGGCCCAGCGCTCCAGTTGCAGGAAGGCGGCCTGGCCGTCGCCCTCCAGCAGCGGCCCCGGGACCAGGGGTTGTGCCAGCGACAGCCGGGTCTGCCGCAGGCTGGTGGCCAGGGTCTCGCGCAGCAGGGCGATGCCCCGTGCCTGCTCGGGGTCGGCAGCCGCCTCGGCGAAGACCAGGGAGACGAAGGCTTCCGGCGTGAGGGTGCTCCAGGCGTCGCCCTGGCGCGCCAGGATCGGCGTACCGGGCACCTTCACCCAGGCCTGGGTGATACCCGGGCGGACCCGCGCGGCGATGAAGCGCTGCTCGCGGGGATCGCAGCAGCACTCCCAGAGGCGCTGCTCCGGGGCGGCCGGTTGCAGGATGACGGGATGTTCCGGGGCCGCGGCCGCCAGGGTCACGGCCAGCGGGGCGAAGACGTCTTCGGCCAGCAGGCAGTCGAACAGGTCCTGCAGGATCAGATCGGTGGCGAGGGTCTGGGCGTTCATGGGGATTCTCCGCAGGAATGGGCGGTCAGGCGGGCCTGCAGGGCCCGGAAGGCGATGCCGCGCTCGTCGCCGAGCACGAAGGTGATGACGCCCCGGGCGCGCCAGAGGTCGAGGTCCTCCGGCTGCCGGGGGATGGCGCAGTAGGGTGTGCCCTGCCGCTGGGCGGCGGCCCAGGTCTGGCGCAGGGCCTCCTGCACCTCCGGATCGGCGATGCGCCAGGGGCGACCGAGGGATTGCGACAGGTCCGCCGCCCCTTCGAGCAGCAGGTCCACTCCCGGCACCGCAGCGATCTCCGCTGCCCGGGCAACGCCGGTGGCGCTCTCAATCATGGCGACCACCAGGATCTGCGCATTGGCGCGGGTCACGTAGTCAGCCAGGCTGGTTTTGCCGAAGGAGCCAGGTCGCCCGGCATTGAGGCTACGCTCGCCCTCCGGGTGGTATTTGCAGGCGCGCACCGCGGCGGCCAGCACCGTCGGGTCTTCCACGCAAGGCAGCACGATCCCCTGGGCCCCGGCATCGAGCAGGCCCAGCAGGCGCTTGGGCTCGGCGTCCGGCACCCGCACCAGCGGCGTAAGGTCGTAGCTCTCGGCGGTGCGGATCATGTTCTCCAGGGTTTCCGGATTGATCAGCACATGCTCCAGGTCGATGATCACGAAGTCGTAGCCGGCTTCGCCGATCAGCTCGATGCTGGCGGGCGTGGGCAACGAGGCGAACAGGCCGTGGCTGGGCGTGCCGGCCGCCAGGGCGGCCTTGAGTCGATTGCGCCTCAGCATGCGGCGGACCGGTAGGGATGCAGGGGATTGGCCACCGCCTTGAAACGCCGCTCGCCATCGCCCAGCAGGCGCCGCTTGGTCAGCTCCTCCACCTCGAAGGTGGGGGCGAAGACATCGAACAGCGCATAGCGCTCCCGGTGCTGGGGATGGGCGCGCTGGTAGTCGAGGATGACCGTGGCGGTCGCCTGCCAGAAGTCGGCTTCGGCCAGGGCGAAGTGCTGGCGCAGAAACACCACCAGTTCGCCCAGGGCGATGAAGAAGAAGGCATCGCAGGTGAAGTCCCGGACCGCGTCCACGTCCTCAGTGAGGATGAAGGAGTTGCGGTTGATCCGCGCGTGGCTCGCCGGCAAGGGCTCCAGGGTCGGGCGCAGCTCCGGACGTGCCAGGTGGCGCTCGGCGTAGCGTACGCCGTCGTGGAAGTCCTTGAGGGCGATGCGCAGCGGCCAGCCGTCGCGGTGGATCAGCACGATGTTCTGGCCGTGGGACTCCATGCCGATGCCTTCGGCGTGGAGCATGTGCATCAGCGGCGTCACCGTAACCCTGAGCAGTTGCCCCAGCCAGGCGTCCAGGCCGTGGCGCTCGATCCAGGCGGCGACGAAGGGCTGCGGCGTACCCTGGCCATAACGATGCTCCACCTGGGTCAGGCCGTTGAAGGGTACCGCCTGTTCATCCGCACGCAGATAGGCATGGATGCTCTCGCGCCAGACGGCGCCGAGGGTGCCGTAGACGTGCCCCGCGCGACTGACCGGCAGCGTGCGACTGTCGTAGGCGACGCCGGCGACCTCGCCGAGCACCACGAAGTCCAGGTCGCGGGCCGTGGCATCGGTTTCGATCAGGCGCTGCAGCCAGTCGGTGATGATTGGGCCGTTGAGCACCGTATGACGCGCCAGGATGCGGGTGCTGGAGGTATTGGTCAGGCACATCGCCAGCTTGACGTAGGGCCGCCGGGGCGCACTGCGATTGGCCAGGGTGCGGATCGACTGCTGGGCGGCGTACTGGTCGCGAGAGGTGCCCAGGTAGAGCAGCTCGCCGCTCACCAGCTCGGGCTGGAACAGCGCGGCGAGGTGCTGCTCCCACTGCCAGGGATGCACCGGGATCAGTTGGTAGTCGTCCAGCGCCCGCCCCTGTTCGCGCCACTCGGCGGCCAGGGCCGCCCAGCGCTGGGCACCGAATTCCTCAGCGATGAAGGCCGGAAAATCCAGATGGCGAGAGTGCCCCACCGAGGCCCGCTCGCGCGCCAGAGCCAGCCAGACCAGTTGGATCGGCTCGCCGAATTCCGGTCCGTAGCGGCGATTCTCGGCCAGGGAGAAGCCGATGCGCGACTTGTAGCAGGGGTGGTAGCCATGGGCATCCATGAAGTGCCGTTCCAGGGCATCCACTTCCAGTTCGTGGGCCGGGCGATCGGGACGATAATCCTGGCGGCGCGACTGCAGGTCCTTGAGCAGGGTCTGCTCCAGCTCCTGGACGAAGCGTGGCCACAGCGGCGCGTCGCTCTGCTCGCCGAGCAATTCGGCCAGGGTCTCATGCAGCGTCGGCGCACGGCTCCCCTGGGCGTCCTGGCGCACCAGGCGCTGGGGGTCCAGGCGGATCAGACCGAAGCTGGCAGCGGCAGGCGCATAGCCCAGGTACTGCACCGGTTGGCCATCGGCGGCGCGACCGGCCAGGCGATACTGCGCCAGGCCATCCGCCACTGGCTGTACCTGGGCGCTGAGCACCTCTTCGTAGATCAGCGTCTGCAGCAATTGCGCCACCACGCGCTGCTCGACCTGGCAATAGAGGGCGGCGTCGGCGGGCGACGGCCAGGGCTGCGCAGGAAGTGAAAGCTGAGCGGTCATGAGTACCTCCGAACGGAAAGGGATTGGCCGGCGGGAAAACGCCAGGCCCAGGGCAGTGCCAGCAGGATGAACAGACCGGTGACGCTGAAGGCGTCCTGGATGGCGACGCCGGTGGCGGCCTGGCGCGGGCCCCAGCCGGCCGCGCCGCCCAGGCGCAGTTCCAGCCACAGGGAGGCGGCCACCACGGCCACCGAGGACACCAGGCGCCGGGCGATGTTGTTCATGGCCGCGCCCTGGGTGACCTGGGCATCCGGCAGGGTATTGAGGCCGGCGGTGGTGGCCGGCATGTAGGACAGCCCCAGGCCGATGCCGCGCAGCACCATCAGCGCGCAGATCCAGGCGAGTCCGGCATGGCTGCCGACCACACCCAGAGCCAGGGTGGCCAGGCCGCTGAGCGCCAGACCGGTGGCGATCACGCCACGGGGTCCGCGGCGGTCGAGCAGGCGCCCGCCGACCTGACCGAACAGCGCCGCCGCCAGCGCCGTGCAGAGCAGTGCCAGACCGGTCCAGAGCGCGCTGTGGCCCAGTACCAGCTGGATCAGCAGCGGCAGCAACACCAGGCATTCGAACATGCCCACCGCCTGGACCACGGCGATGATGACGCTGGCCCGGTAGCCGCGCAGGGCGAACAGTCGCAGCGGCAGCAGCGGATGGCTGCGCCGCAATTGCAGCCGGACAAAGGCCAGCAGGCACAGGAATCCGGCCGCCAGGGCCAGCAGATTGAGGGGTTCGCCCAGCGCCGTCAGCTCGCGCAGCCGGCCGAGGGTCACCAGCAGCAACCCCAGGCCAGTGGCGATCAGCAGGTAGCCGGCCAGGTCGAAGGGCTGGTGTTCGCGGGGGGCATCCGCGGGCAGCACCACCTGCCCCATGGCCAGGGCCAGCAGGCCCACCGGGACGTTGAGCAGGAACAGGGCGCGCCAGTCGAACACCTCCAGCAGCAGGCTGCCGCACAAGGGCCCCACTGCCGGCGCCAGCATCACCGCCCCGCCCCACCAGCCGGTCACCCGCCCGCGCTCCTCCTTGGGATAGACG
>NZ_WHOV01000151.1:0-15549 GCF_009765395.1 Pseudomonas sp. BAV 4579
GGTTGGCCCGAAGTACAGTGTGCACCGAACCTTCTGTGAGCCCTATGTGCCTGTGAACCCGCTTATCACGAGTTAGACGGCTGCGTGTCTGCTGCAGAACAGGGAGACACAGGGAGAGCATCACGCAAAGATCTACACGCCCTACCCGATGCTTAGCGTGCTCTAGGGGTGAAGCTTCAAGACCAGGTCGAGAAGCTTCGGGGTTGCCACTGATGACCGCCAGTGCGCGAGCGGGGTGGAACGCTTGGATTATGGGGCTGTGACCGTGACAAAGGCAAGAAAGCTTTCGGAGGTGTCGGTTTCCGAAACAGATAAGACTCATCACCAACAACTGGTCTGTCCCGAGCTGAGTGGACACTGGCTCAAGGTGGATAATGCCCATCGCAAGGAGTGTTCATGACCAGGCCAGACGACGTTCTCCCGAATCCTTCAAACGCGAGGCGGTAGACCAGGCGTTTGCCGGTACGCCGCTTCGTCATGTTGCCGAGACGCTGGGCATCGCTGAAAGCCTGTTGGGCAGATGGAAGCGCACCAGCACGAACAGCAAGGTGACGATGCCTTTCCGGGCAATGGCAAGCAGCGGGGCGAGAGTGCGGAGCTGCGTCGCCTACGCCAGCAACTGGCTCAGGTCACCATGGAGCGTGGTGTTTTAAAAAAGCGCTCGCAATCTTCTCGCAACCCACGAAGTGAAGTTCCGCGCCATCGAGGCGTTGGCCGGTCGTTATCCCGTAGCGCCGATGTGCCGGCTGCTGGGGGTATCCCGCAGCGGTTGCTATGCCTGGTAGCAGCGGTCTCCCTCGGCGAGAGAGATCGCGAACCGGCGTCTGAGCAAGGAGATTCGCACCATCCATCACGACGTGAGTGGGATCTATGGCCATCGCCGAATCAAGGCAGAGTTGGCTACCATGGGGCTTGCGTTTGGTCGACACCGAGTCGCTCGACTGATGCGCGAAGCCGGCCTGCACGTCCGTTCGCGTAAGCGTTGGCGGCTGGTTTCCAGCAGCCGTCATTTTCTGCCGATTGCCCCTAACCACCTGGATCGCAAGTTCACCTCGGATCGCGCCAATCGGCACTGGGTCTCGGACAGGACCTATATGCGGACGGCCCAAGGCTGGCTGTATCTGGCCGTCGTGCTCAATCTCTATTCACGCGCTGTCGTGGGTTGGGCAATGTATCATCGGATGCAGCAGCTCTTGGTGCATGCTGCTCTGGAGATGGCCGTTGCACGCCGACAGCCGGAAGAAGAAGTGCTGCTGCACTCAGATCGTGGCAGCCAATACTGCGCGTAGGACTACCAGGCCTTGCTTCGGCGACATCGAATCGTGCCCAGTCATTCACGTCCGGGGAACTGCTGGGACAACGCCGCGATGGAGAGCTTCTTCCGTTCGCTGAACGCTGAACGGGTGTACCTGACTCGCTACGCTAGCTGCCAGGAGGCAAAAACCGACCTGTCCAGCTACATCCGCTTATACAATCACCGCTGTCGCCACTCGAAACTGGGCTATCTCAGTCCGATGGAATTTGAGCGATAAGATTCGAGCAGTAGCTCTTAACTACCTGTCCACCAGTTCCGAGACAGACAAATCTTTGCCAGTGCAACTTCGCTGCCGTATTCCTATCCGGCTCCGTTCAGAACACACCTGACCGCCCATCCAGCGCGCTCAACCCTCTATCTGAAGAAGATTACCCGGGCGAATCCCTCCCTTTCGCTCTAGGTTAATGTACTCGAACTGCAAGGAAAGCTATGACCCGGAACGTCGATGAAAGTCCTGTACCCCGCTGCTGTGGCCGCTTCGCTGTCGTTTGTCACGCTGTTTCTCTCTGTCACGTCGTTACCCGCGGTGGCTGGTCCACGAGCGGACCTTATGGTTGTCTACCAGGCCGCGCTCGCTCACGACGCCCAGCTATCTGCTGCGCGCCACGCCTACCAGGCACAGCGTGAGGCAGTTCCCCAGGCTCGTGCCGGCTTGTTGCCTAGCTTGACTGCCGGAGCTACCACGGAGGCGACACACCTCTCGCGTGCCGAACCCGAGCTCTCCCGGGACCGGAGTGGCACCAGCTTCCGTGCCAACCTCAACCAGCCACTATTCCGCCTGGACCGCTGGTACGGACTCAAGACCGCCCAGTCGGGTGTGGCCCAGGCCGAGCTGGATCTTGCGGCTAAAGAGCAAGCGCTGATTTTCACCGCCGCCCAAGCCTATTTTGAAACGCTGCGCCAGCTTGATACCCTGGCCGCGGCCAAAGCTGAAGAGACGGCGCTTTTACGCCAGAGGGACCAGGGCCAGGGGCGGCTGGACGATGGCGCTGCCAGCATTACGGATGTCCTCGATGCCCAGGCAGCCTATGACGTGGCCCTGGCCAACCGACAACTCGCCCAGCGCAAGGTCGACGACGCCTACGAAGCCCTGGTCAGGCTGACCCAGCAGCCCTACACCACCGTCGCGGGGATGGGCCACCAGCTACCCATAGAAGCACCCGAGCCCAACGACGCCGCCGCCTGGGTTAGCACTGCGCTCAGGCAGAACCTACAAATACAGGCCAGCCAGTTCGCCGTGAAGGCAGCCGAAGACACCCTGCGTCAGCGTAAGGCCGGTCACGCGCCGACACTGGACGCCGTGGCCTCGTACCGCAAGGGCGACAATGACAGCTTCGGCTACAGCAACCCCACCGACTATGGAGTAGATGGTTACCGTGGTCGCGTCAGCCAGAGCAGCATCGGACTGGAACTCAGCATCCCGTTCTACAGCGGGGGCCAGGTCAGCTCACAGGTGCGAGAGTCGACCGAACGGCTCTACCAGAGCCAGGACGAACAGGACGATAAGCGACGCGAGACGGTACTCAACACCCGCAATGCCCATCGGGCCATTAACACCGACATCGAGCAGGTCAGGGCCCGGCGGCAGAGCATCGTCTCGGGTGAGAAAGCCGTAGAGGCCAATCAAGTGGGAGTCGACGTAGGTTCACGCAACATCGCCGATGTACTGAATGCCCAGCGGCAGCTCTATGCGGCGGTACGCGATTACAACAACGCTCGTTACGACTACATTCTCGACACCCTTAAGCTCAAGCAGGCGGCCGGTACGCTAGCGCCGAGTGATCTCCAGGCTCTCTCGAAATACCTAAAATTTGACTACGTGCCTGAGCGTGATTTCTTACCAACACTCGCCGGGAAGGCAGCAGAACAGATGGTTTCCGTGAGAGCCGAATAAAAGGTTCTTGAGGCCGTAAATACAGCTTCACCACCAAGAAAAACCTAGCTACATTGAAGTCAAACGAGTCGCTAAATCGGTGCAATGAGGTGTTTAACTCAACCGAGTCGGTTACTCAATTTTGGACTTGCCCTTAGGGCGCTTTTCGCACGGACGCATCATACACGATAACGGAGTTGGCGCGCCTGCGCCTGAGGTTTCCGCGCACGTCGACACAGGCCTGGCCTGCCTAGTTATGCTGGCGCGCTTCCACCAAGTGGCCGCCTCGGCCGAACAAGTCGCTCACGAATTTTCCACACCCGGGCAGCCGCTGGGCACTGACGGGCTTCTGCTGGCGGCCCGTAAGCTTGGCCTCAAGGCTAAGACCGGCCAGACCACGCTGGCTCGCCTAGAACGCACACCGCTACCGGCTATAGCCCAAGACCGTGACGGCGAGTTCTTCATCCTCGCCCGCCTTAACCAGGGCAAGGCCCTGATCCACGATCCCAAGTCGCAACGGCCGGAAGTCATCAGCCTCGACGTGCTGGAAACGCGCTGGTCCGGCACCCTTGTCCTGGTCCGCTCCGAGGCCGCCGCTGCGGGCGAGACTTCGCGTTTCGACTTCACCTGGTTCATCCCGGCCATCGTCAAGTACCGCAAGCTGCTCGGCGAGGTGCTGCTAGTCTCCTTCGTCCTCCAGATTTTCGCCCTGGTGACGCCATTGTTCTTCCAGGTGGTGATGGACAAGGTCCTAGTCCACCACGGCCTTACCACCCTCGACGTCATCGCCATTGGCCTCGTCGGTATCATGCTGTTCGAATCGCTCCTGTCCGGCCTTCGCAGCTACGTCTTCGCCCACACCGCCAGCCGGATCGACGTCGAACTCGGCTCCAAGCTGTTCCGCCACCTGATTACGCTGCCATTGGCCTACTTCCAGGCCCGCCGGGTGGGGGACTCAGTGGCAAGGGTCCGCGAGCTGGAAAACATCCGCAGCTTTCTCACAGGCAACGCCATCACCCTGGTATTGGACATCCTCTTCTCGGTGGTTTTCCTCGGCGTGATGTTTTACTACAGCGGTTGGCTGACACTCGTCGTGGTGCTATCGCTGCCGCTGTACCTATTGATCTCGCTGCTGGTCACCCCGGTGCTGCGCCGCCGGCTCAACGACAGCTTCGCCCGCGGCGCGGAAAACCAGGCCTTCCTGGTCGAGACAGTCAACGGCATCGACACCCTCAAATCCATGGCCGTCGAACCCCAAGCGGTGCGCAAGTGGGACAACCAGCTGGCCGCCTATGTCTCGGCCGGGTTCAAGACCCAAACCCTGTCCACCCTGGCCAACGAGAGCGTATCCCTAATCGGCAAGCTGGTCACCGTGGCCACCCTCTGGGTCGGGGCGCGGCTGGTCATCGACGGCCAGCTCAGCGTCGGCCAACTGATCGCCTTCAACATGCTTGCCGGCCGCGTGGCTCAGCCGATCATGCGCCTGGCCCAGCTGTGGACCAATTTCCAGCAAACCGGGGTCTCCGTGCAGCGCCTGGGCGACATCCTCAATACCCGCACCGAACTGAGCCAGGGCACCCGCAGCGCTTTGCCGCCGCTCAAGGGCCAGATCGAGTTCGACCAGGTGCACTTCCGCTACCGCCCGGACGGCTCCGAGATACTCAGGGGCATCAGCCTGAGCATCCGCCCCGGCGAAATCATCGGCGTCGTTGGCCGCTCCGGCTCGGGCAAGAGCACCCTGACGCGCCTGCTGCAACGCCTCTACGTTCCCGAGCGGGGCCGAGTGTTGGTCGACGGCATGGACCTCGCCATGGCCGACGTCTCCTCTCTACGCAGGCAGATAGGCGTGGTGCTGCAGGATAATATGCTGTTCAACCGCAGCATCCGCGAGAACATCGCCCTGACCGACGCCGGGGCGCCGCTAGAAGCTGTCATGCAGGCAGCGAGGCTCGCTGGTGCCCATGACTTCATCCTCGAACTGCCGGAAGGCTACGACACCCTGGTGGGCGAGCACGGCGCCTCCCTCTCCGGGGGCCAGCGGCAACGAATCGCCATCGCTCGCGCCCTCATGGGCAACCCGCGCATCCTCATCTTCGACGAAGCCACCAGCGCCCTGGACTACGAGTCCGAACGCATCGTCCAGCAGAACATGAAAGCCATCTGTAAGGGCCGTACCGTGATCATCATCGCCCACCGGCTCTCCGCCGTGCGCGACGCCCACCGTATCCTCGTCGTCGACCGTGGGCAGATCGTTGAACAGGGTAGCCATGCCGAACTGCTCACCCTGCAGACCGGCCACTACTCACGGCTGCACCGCCTGCAGCAAGGAGGCAGCCATGTCTGACGCCAATGCCCAATCCTCAGGCGCACTGAGCCAACCGTCACACAGCAACCGCCTCGAACGCCACAGCTTACTGCGCCGCTACCACCGCGTATGGCGCCAAGCTTGGCGGCAACGCAAGGCCATGGACGCCCCGCGGCGACTGGCGCATGAAATCCAGTTCCTGCCTGCCGCCCTCGAGCTGCAGGATAACCCCACCCATCCAGCGCCACGCCTGCTGCTCTGGGTCATCATCGGCTTCGCCGCCATCGCCCTAACCTGGGCCTGCATCGGCAAGATCGACATTGTGGCCACCGCAAGTGGCAAGGTCATCCCCAGCGGCAAGACCAAAATTATCCAGCCCAGCGAGACCGCTGTCGTAAAAGCCATCCACGTGCATGACGGCCAAGCTGTAAAGGCCGGCGAACTGCTGGTTGAACTGGACTCCACCGCAGCAGACGCCGACGTCGGCCGCATCCGCAGCGACCTGCTCGCCGCCCGCATCGACAGCGCCCGCGCGAGCGCAATGCTCCAGGCCATCAATAGCCGGCAACCGCCCAAGCGCTTGCAAGGCACCCTCCAAGACGCCAACCCCGAACAGGTACTCGCCGCTGAACGCTGGCTGCAGGGCCAATACGGGGAATACCGCAGCAGCCTCGACCTGGTCGAAGCCGAGATCGCCCAGCGCCAGGCGGACATCGGAGCAGCCCGCACCCAGGTGGCCAGCCTGCAGAAAACCCTGCCCATCGCCACCAAACTGGCGGACGACTATGAACGGCTGTTGCAGAAACAGTACATCGCCCGCCACGCCTACCTGGAAAAGGAACAGGCACGTCTCGACCTGGAGCGCCAGCTGAGCGTGCAGCAAGCGAGTGTCTTGCAATCGAGTGCCGCCAAAGGAGAAGCCGAGCGTCGGCGTGAAGGCGTGGTCGCTCAGACCCGTCGGGCCATGCTCGACCTTTTGCAGCAGGCCGAACAGAAGATTCGCAGCCTCACCCAGGACCTGGCCAAGGCCCGCTACCAGGAAGACCTTACCACCCTCGAAGCCCCGGTGGACGGCACCGTACAGCAACTGGCAATCCATACCGTGGGCGGCGTAGTGACGCCCGCCCAGCAACTGATGGTTGTGGTTCCGAAGGACCAACAGGTGGAAGTGGAAGCCATGCTGGAGAACAAGGACATCGGCTTCGTCCATCCCGGCCAACCGGTGACGGTCAAGGTCGAGACCTTCACCTACACCAAGTACGGCACCCTGGAAGGCACGGTGACCAGCGTCTCCAGCGACGCCATCGAGGATGACAAACGCGGCCTCATCTATAGCACCAAGATAAGGCTGGGCAGCGACCACCTGAACATCAATGGCCAGGACATCAAGCTTTCTCCCGGCATGGCCGTGACGGCGGAAGTGAAGACGGATCAGCGCCGGGTGATCGAGTATTTCCTGAGTCCACTGCAGCAGTATTCGAGCGAGAGTATTCGGGAGCGCTAAGGAAAAGAATCCCTCGCGCCTCATAGGATTCAAGGTTGAAACGATGAGAGTGCAGTTTATTCACCAAAACTTCCCTGACCAGTTCCGTCATATCGCCGCGCATTTGAGTCGGCAGCCAGACGTCGAGGTATTGGCAATCGGCCGCGATACTGCGCCCGGCCTATCTGGAATACGCCTGCTTTGCTACCGGCCAAAACGCACCGTAGCGGCCTATACCCATCCTTATCTGCGCAGCTTCAAGGACGCCGTACTGCACGGACAGCAGGTCTTCAGGGTTATGTTGGACCTGAAGCGCAAAGGCTTTTGCCCGGACGTCATCGTGGCACATCCGGGCTGGGGTGAAACGCTGTATGCCAAGGATGCTTTCCCAAGTGCCAGGCTGATCCAATTCTGCGAATACTACTACCATGCCCGAGGCGCCGACGCAGGCTTCGATCCGGAGTTTCCTAGCACAGCGGATAGCGCAGCGTCGATTCGTACACGCAACGCCATACATCTACTTAACCTAGAGAATTGCGACATAGGTGTTACGCCGACGCAATGGCAACTCAGCCTGCACCCCGCCGCATACTGGAACAAGATCAAGGTCATCCACGAAGGTATTGATACCGACCTTGCTCGACCTGACTCGGAAGCCACCTTTCAGTTGCCCAATGGGATGATGCTGAAAGCGGGCATGCCGGTGCTCACGTATGTGGCGCGCAACTTTGAACCTTATCGAGAATTTTACATCTTCATGCGCGCGTTGCCCCGGATATCGGAAACCTGTCCGAACTGCCATGTAGTATTTATAGGCGGAGACGACGTCAGGTACCGCCCGCGACCATGTTTTGCCGAGAACTGGAAACGAAAACTGCTGAATAAAGTAGGCGTCGATAGCGCCCAGGTGCCTTTCACAGGAAAACTACCGTACAGCAAATATTTAAAAGTACTGCAGCTGTCTCGAGTACACGTATATCGCACCTACCCCCTAGTTCTATCATGGTCGTTTCTGGAAGCAATGGCGTGTGGGTGCGCCATTATCGCTTCTAAAAAACTCCCCTCTGCAAGAGTTCGAAGATAGATGCTGCGAAAACTCTAAGGTGGTAGATTTTCGACGTCGAAAGTGTGGCAAATACGGTGATTCATTTGATGCGAAACAGATGTGCGCGCGAGAAGTTGTTTCGTTGCGCCAGCAGTTCCGTAAGATGCCTAAGCGTCAGGGCCACAATTGAAGCTTGTAAGGATTTGATACAGAGGAATAGTAATGGCTTTCGATAGCGCTGGTTTGTGCGGGTTATAAAATGCTTTTTGAAATCTTGAATTTCGTGTGCGGTGTTTAGTGAGGCTGTAATAATGTAGGCGTTGGAAAAGCTTACGGATTAATAATGCAATGAATTGAGGCTAGAGTGGAATTCAGATGATAGGTCTGATAGTTATCGTGGGCTTAGCGGTGTACCTGTGCTTGAGTATAGCTTTTACAGTATGGTGTACGGCTTATTTTTATAATAGGGGGAAAGGTAAGTGGGTAGGCTTTCTCCTGAGTGTTTTCCTAAATCTAGCCTTTGTTTTTTTGGACTTAATTCCTGTTCGAGGGTCACATTTATTCTATTGCCATAACTATTCAGGCGTATGGGTCACTGTTCCCACAGAGAGATGGAGAGCAGCTATTGATGCAGCTTTAGTAACGGATTCGAGACCTAATAATACTCGTAAAAAGCATGCCGTAGTTGATGGCAAGCTTAGAACTTGGATCTCGGATAGAATCTACTGGGAGGGTTCCAGTAAGGATGAATTTTACGGATTCCTCCGACGGTTCGAGGATCGAATAGTTGATGCGACTGATGGGGCAACGCTGGTAAAGCGAGTTGACTATATGTCGAACTATACGGGTATTTTTGGTGGTCTAAACAGTACTTTTAAACCCTGGCTGCTTACTGGATACTGTCCTGGTAACTTGGCTAGAGAGTTCGATAGCTACCGCAAAGCAATATCAATAGGAGATCGATGAAATGGAAAAAATAGATTTCGTGGCGCAGTTGTCAGCTTTAGCAGAAGCGGCCTATCTAGACTTGGACCCAACCCAAGCTTTAGATGGGCAGCTAAAACCATTGCCACCTGAATTGGCCAATAGAATTGTTGAAGACTGGAACGTGGTCGCTGCCACAGGCAGTGACTTACATAGTGGCTTTGCTTCGACATTATTTGAGAACAAAGATGGTGCGTATGTATTTGCGATAAGAGGGACAGAAAAAACGTCTGCAAGCGATATGGCGGCGGATTTTGGGGACTTGGTTCTTGATGGCATAGCTGTAGAGCAACTCGTTGATATGTATAATACTTGGCAGCGATACACACACGGTGCCGAGACAAACAATAATTATACGTCATACTCCTTAACCCTAATAGGTGATTCAAGTGAAACAGTTTCGTCGGAAGCTGAGCGCCTAGGCTATATTCTGTTGAACGATATAGTAGGCGACGAACTAAAGGCGCGCTGGTACAAGCTAACTGCTGACGAAAGAACGGATGGGCTAGGTATCATAGGTCCAGAAAGCCAAGTTTATGTAACAGGGCACTCTTTGGGAGGGAGTCTTGCAGCTGCTTTCACTAGATTATTTCCTGGGATAGCGAAAGAAGCGGTTATGATAAACGGCGCAGGTATAGCTGCTGATAGTAGCTCTAACTACGTTGCAGAACTGTTTTCCCAGCTTGGCGGAGCCTCTGCCTTCGATACTTCTGTGATAAATAATTTTACGGGGACAGCAGGACTAGAAGTCGTAACGGGTGACGAATTCATAAAACAACCTGGCAACGTTGTCGAGGTGGAAACAGAAAGTAGCAATATTTTCAGTACATCGTTGGGGCATGGTGTTGAGCAGATGACTGACACCTTGAGCTTAATGGGATTGCTACAAGTTATCGATCAGGAGACTACTGTAGAGAGAGCAAATAAGCTACTTCTATCAGCAGGTGATGATACCGATCAACAACTGGAAGATACTTTGGGTATCATCGCGAAGGTGCTTGGAGTAGATATTTCTTCAGAAAAATATAGCAATCTTGAGGCGGCTGGTAGAGATGCATTCTACGGATACTTAAATACCGTTTATGAGAAGCTTCTGCCATATATCGGTAGTACGCAGATTGTAGAGCTCGGCGGGATGTCGGCGGATGAAATCGCTACGAAAGTCAAGTCTGACAGTTCTTTAATGCTCGCCCTATTTAACCTCAGTTCTTTCGCAATTGGGGGTATCGAACATAATGATATTAAACTGTTTCAGTATAGTGCGGATACGGGAGCAGGGAGTTTGACTGGGGCGTGGGTCGCGGACCGTGCAAAAATGCTATCAATGCTCATCGCTTTTAGAGAATTAGACTCTCCTGAAGTTGCCGAGGAATCATACTATGATATCGAGTCAGGAACCTCAATATTCTCAACCTCGGGGCTGGCAGGTGCGCGTATTGTCTTCGGGTCAAATGAATCCGGTGATTCCTTAGAAGGAGGTAGTGGCGATGATCATCTATATGGTGGTGCTGGAAACGACAAGATTCTAGGCGACATAGGAAATGATTATATCGAAGGAGGTCTTGGAGCTGACGAACTCGAGGGTGGCCTAGGAGATGACACTATCAACGGCATGGATGGGGACGATATCTTAAAAGGAGGTTCAGGAAGTGATCTGTTAGAAGGCGGCCTAGGATTCGACATTTACCGCTTTACTTCTGGCGATGGTAAGGACGTGGTATCCGATATAGATGGCAAAGGCCAAATAGACCTTGCTGCTTTGCACGCTGCGAAGCTGACTCGAGTTTCCGACGACTCCTTCGTTTGGCGGACAGACGATGACAGGGTTACAGTGTCTTTTGTAGGGAAATCGTTGTCTGAGTCCGGAACGCTTTTCATAAGTTATGGCCCTGAAGATCTGATACAGATCAATAACTTCAATAACGGCAGTTTAGGGATAACGCTCCCGGAAATACAAAGTGGCAATATTCCATCTGACGGTCCTTTCATCATTGAAGGCGATATATTAACGGTGGAAGACAGCGCCTATGATCATTATGGTAACGTTTTGGGAAGTGCCCATTCAGATCCAGGGAAATATGACGCTCTACAAGGTTCGACTGGCATTGACTATATCTACGGATATGACGGTCAAGATGCCATCGTCGCCGATGATGGAGACGACATCGTCGAAGGAGGTCTTGGGCGAGATTTTATTGCCGGCGGCCGCGGTGATGACACGCTATTCGCAGACTCGCGAATCGATCCACTGTATATCTTGAGCAGCATTGATCCAACTGATCAGGACTCCCTACATGGGGACGTTATATCTGGTGATGAAGGCGATGATATTCTGGTGGGCAGCACTCAAAGCGATTGGCTAGACGGTGGAGAAGGAAAAGATACCATTTATGGAGGAAATGGTGATGACATCATCTATGGCGACTCAAGTGTAGTGATCCGGCGTGGATTAGATTGGGCGCACTACAAGAATTATACGGACGATCCAACTGCCAGAATCGACACTGCTGGTTACGTAGAAATAGAAGGTGACGGTTTCTTAGCGCCAGATAATTTTGGTCAGGCTGACCTGATATATTCAGGTGATGGTAATGATCTGGTTTGGAGTGAAGGTGGCGACGATACTGTGGATGGTGGTGCGGGGAATGACTGGATCATGGGGGGCGCAGGCAGTGATCTATTAATAGGAGGTTCGGGTAATGATAAATTAAACTCCGCTAGTAATAGAGCAACCAATACGTCCGATAAAAATGAGGTTTATGGTGGTGAAGGCAACGACATAATTTGGGGGGATGGTGGCTCAGATTATCTCGACGGAGGTGATGGAGATGATCTGATCTTCGGTTCCACCTCGACGGCACTTCAATCCGATGCAGATGCTGATGTCATTTATGGTGGGCTAGGAAATGACACCCTTTCTGGTGGCGCTGGAGCTGACCAATTATACGGCGGTATAGGTGCCGATATTCTCTTTGGAGGATTAGGCGATGATGTACTTGACGGCGGAGAGGGTGAAGATGTCCTGCGGGGTGGGGCTGGTCACGATATATACCAAGTAAATGTCGGAGATATCGTTCTCGACGATATTGGTGAAAGCGTAATCAATCTCGAAATGAAATTTGATCCAGAGAAGTTTCGGGTTTTTGCTCCAAATGACGGCGACCCGAAGCTAATGTTTTTTTCAGGTGAAGACCCGATATTCACAGCTGTCGGTAACATAGAAAACTTTACTTTTAACTTCGCTTCCGGCGAAAGCTTCCAGGCCGCGGAGTTGATCGCGTACTTTAGTCTCGTACCTGTTACTGAAAATGCGGTCAGCATTGCGGGCGTAAACACCGGTACACAGCTTGATGATACCTTGAGGGGAGGGTACGGCGACGAAGTTTGGAAGGGTAATGCTGGCGATGACAACATCGTTGGAAACGGAGATAACGATACCTTCCTTTACGGTCTTGGTGACGGGCACGACACTGTCTCCCAAACTTCCGGTAGCTTCTCAATTAAGCTGGACGATAGCATATTGAGTTCGGAAGTTAAGTTTTACATCGCGAATGACGGCGCGCTAGTTCTAGGCTTCCAAGATGGGGGCTCTATTACCGTTACTAACTATGCAGATAACGCTGCTGTAATCGGTGAGGTGGTATTTAGCGATGGAACTAAATATGGGGATAGCCAACTTCGCCAATTTAGTACTTTGCTAAAAGAAGGAACGGCCGATGATGACGTTATCTACGGAACTGCTCGGGCTGATATAATTTCAGCTGGAGAGGGTAATGACTTTATTGCGGGCCAGGGTGGCAGTGATGTTGTATACGGTGGTGAGGGGAAAGATACTTACCTCTTCGATAGATCCGGTGGCCAGCTGTCTATCGTAGAGACCAGCGGTGCCGAGTCTATAATCCAGCTTAGCCAGATCAGCCGAGACTCTATCTTTGCGCACAGAGAAAATGATGATCTCGTTGTTGGCTCTTCAACAACAGGCACGTCTATACGCATCGTGGATTACTACAATGGCGAGCAAACTGTGAGCGTTGTAGATCGCAATGGGAGCGTGGCCTTAGAAACTTTGCTGGCAAGCAATAATTATCAACAAAGCTTGCTGACTGCCGATGAGCGTTTTCGCAAAAAATTTACCAATGCAAATCTTACGGTCCTATCTGAAATAGGTGCTCAATACGGTGCGAGCGTAGTATCAGGCGAGGAAATCACCCCTGTATTGAATTATGACATTGCCAATTACTCATACTCTCGGTACCCTGGGTATGGCGGGGATATTCCGTCGAACTATACGACATCCCAGTATTCCTCCATTAATATTTTCAGGACGGTGTCGGAATCGGTATCAATTGAAGTCAACGGGGAGTTTGGGCCGGGGGACGACTATGCACTCTACCGGTCAGTTTCTCAAACACTCGGCGCGGTAACTATTTCCGCGACTGCAACATGGTCCTATCTGCAGAGCTCGTCAAGCTCTAAAGTTTATAATCAGGCCGCCTATCAAACATACATAGTCACAGTCAAAGGTTATGGCAATGGCGATGATCTGTCTGAGGGCAATGCAAGCAATGTCATCTACCATGATTATGTGTATAGCGTGCCGTCTACTCAAAATACCTACGTCGAGAGGGTGTCGACAGACACATATTCTGCAACTCTAAGTGACATTTCTATTCAAGACACAGCTGATTCTGATTCTGTGGCGCCAGGCACTAACACCGTGATCGCAGCGGCTACATCTTATGAAATCGGTACGAGAGACGTTCTGTTGCGCGGTGGCAGTGAGGATGACTATATTGATATATCTAACTCGGGAATCGTTTTAGACCCTCAGTCTTATGGATATAATTCGGGCTTCAGCCTTGTAAGAGACAAGGTATCAATTTTTGGCGGTGAAGGAGATGACAGGGTAGGGTATATGAGCTATCCCACGTCTGACGACCTCAGAGGTGTTGGTGTACTTCTGTCAGGAGGTGCTGGAGAAGATCGTCTTTACGGTAGCCAGTATGGGGATTGGCTTTCAGGCGGAATCGGAAATAATTTTCTGAATGGAGCAGGCGGCTCAGATAGTTATTTCTTTAGCTTGGAGGATGTAGGCTCTACCAGTCTAATTGATGACACCGGTAGGGCGTTGGACACCGAGTTGGGGCCGGACTTATTCGCCACTGACACTGTCCTTTTCGATATTGGTATCACTATCGATCAGCTAAAATTTTCCGTCATCAGTGATGATGACGGTGTTCCTTCTTATCTCAAGGTTCGGTGGGCGGAAGGGTCCGTGATATCTATTCCTATTGCATCTGATGGAGATAGACTCAGCTATGGGGTCGGGATCGAACGGTTTGAGTTTGCAGATCAGACTTCAATCAGCTTTGATCAGGCGCTTGCTATGGCGAGTATCGAGCCAAAAGAAATTTATTTGGGCACGGTATCCCAATCCGGATTACAGCCAGTTTTGATCTCGGAATATGGCGCATCTGTCATAAAGCTTCCCATTGCAGATTTACTAGACAACGTAGAAGGTGTAGAAGATGCACATGGACTTAAGCTGTATCTTAGTTCTGGAGGCAAGCTGACTGAGATTAAGTCTTTTAAGGTCGTGGATAACAGTGTCGTTGTTAGTGGGGTTATTTCTTCCGTACCAGTGGGTATTTTTGTAGGTGGGGAAATATACGATGTCAAAGATTCCCATGACTTTCAGTTCATCATTAGTGGCCAAGATGTTAGTGGTAATGTAAGTTCACTTGTTTATGATACGGAGGTGCCGCAATTCAGTAGCGGATACTACGATGACAGTAGTAATCAAGTTTATGGTTACGATGGAGCAAGGAATGCGCTCGTGAATTGGAGTTCGGGTGCTGTTTTTGGTGGTGATCAAGAAGATTATCTAGGGAATGGCACGGATCAGGGATATAGGGATGGTAAAGAGGGGGCGGACACTTACTTTGTATCCCTTCATGACAACACAAATGTTATTATTGAGGATACAGGGACATTAGGAAATGACGCTCTGGTCATCTCCGATGCATGGTTTGATGAGAGCGCTTATTCTTCAATGTACTTTTCCATGAGCGGGGAAGACCTTTCTATTACATCCACGCAAAATGGTGGCGCTATCATCATAAAGGACTGGGAAAACCATGCCAAATATGACGTTCTTGCCTATAACGAAGTGCTCTCCCACCAGCAAATTGATAATCTGGTCAGCGCTTTGGCTGCGTTTAGTGGGTCCGATTCTATGCCCAATTCCCTCGAACAGAGTCAGAAAGCTCAGGTCTCTGAGTTGGTAATGGCGGCTTTCGCAGATGGAAATTACCAAAAGGGATCAGTATGATGATTTGACGCTGCTGTATACGCCTGTATGGATTAGACTTTGCTCTATCCTGCACCCTTGGCGCTCGGCCGTATACGTTACTCACATGCCGCCGTCGTTTTCACGACTGCGGCGTGTTTTAAGATGACTTGTTTGTTGATGACGGATTTGTGGATTCAGCCTGTCGACGCAACAGCGTGGTTAAAACACTCGGCAGGAGTCGAGTACCCCAGG